>NZ_JAVXKG010000010.1:0-97100 GCF_036647415.1 Algoriella sp. | reverse complement strand
GGTCGTCGCCAGTTTTTATAAAAAGTCTCAAGATTTAGTTCTTGAGACTTTTTTGCGTTTAAGAAAGTTCGAAAATAGAAGTTAGAAACTAGTGATTTAACGTAGAACTTACGACTTAGAACTGAATACTTATACCTTGAATGTAAGATGTGATGCTGAAACAAGTTCAGTAGTACAGAAGAGTTTATACTTAGAACTTTATTTAATAGATTTTAGTATTGAGATATTAGAAGTTAGAGAGGAGAGACTTAGAACTTACGCTTGCGTTAGGGATAGCAGCGGAAATCCTTTTGTGGGAAATCTGAATGTTATTATTGTACACAAATCTTCTTTCACAAAAGATTGGAGCGGATAGCCCGACCGAGCGTGAAATACAATGTTACTTTTTTATTGGATTTTATGAGCGAGCAAACGCCCAAAAATAAATTACGAATTACGAAATAGGAAGTTAGACAAAATACCTAGCTTTTGCATTATTGTGAAATATTAATATTTCTCATTACTTTTTTAGAACTTATTCTTAAGTTAATATTTAAAACAATATTATTTTTTCTGAAAATTAAATCTATGTATTTATTATATTCGTAGAATTAAGTTTTAGATAATATGAAACCATTTAATGTTAGAGTTTATGCGTTGTTAGAGCATAATGGAAAGGTATTGGTAATGCATGAGCCATTTCAGGGAAAGTTAATTTATAAATTTCCAGGTGGTGGATTAGAGTTTGGTGAAGGAACAAAAGATTGTTTGGTTCGTGAGTTGAAGGAAGAATTAAACTTGGATGTGAAAATTACGTCACATTTTTATACACAAGATTTTTTTGTGTTGAATGCTTTTGATCCGACTGAGCAGGTTTTATTGATTTATTATAAAGCTACAATAACAGATAAAGATCTTGCTAATTTGAAGGTTTTGGATGCTGATATTGAAGAGTTACTTTGGATTGAGACAAAGGAGTTGGAAACAACGAAATTTACCTTAGAAGCGGATAAAATTGTGGTTGATTTGTATAAAAAAGAAAACTTCGAATCTTAAGACTCGAAGTTTATAATTTTTTGATCATCAAAATACTGTATTACGGCATATTTCATTAACAATGATTGCTCGTTTGTTTTAAGTGGTGGAAGCTCTTCTAATAACTCGAAATGCGGCCAACCATCTGGATCTTGTCCATCGAAACGATAAAATCCGAAAGGTTCTAAAACTCTACAAACAGCGATATGTAAAAGATTTAGTTTTTCGTCTTTTTTAAATTTCTTTTTTCCTTGTCCAAGTTCTTGTACGCCGATTAAGAAAAGAATTGTATCTAAATCTGGTTTTTCACCATCAGTAAAGTTTGTTTCGAAGAAATTTTCTATCAGTTTCCACTTTTGGATATTTGATGATGAATCTTCTGTATATTTTGAAATATCCATTTAGAATTTACGCCCTTTATGACGCATATTTGGGTTTTGTAATTGCGAATTACTCACATTGTAACGTTTTAATTGACCATTCATCATTTTGATTTGATCTGCAAACATTCCTTTTGAGTCGTTTTTCTTCGCTTCTTTAATGTAATTCTCGGCTTCTTTCTTTTTACCTTTTGACATTGCAGCTCCGGCTAAAGATAAATTTGCCATTGCACGATCATGATCAAAAGATAAACCATAGTCCAAAGCTTCTTTCATATATTTCTCTGAAGCAGAAATATTGTCTTGTGCTTCTGTAATTCCCATCATATAATTGTAATATCCCATTTGTTTTGGAACTAATTCTGATGATGGATTTTTTATTTTAAGCAACCATTTTTTCGCTTTTTGCATTTCTTCTTTACGAAGAAACCAAAAGGCTAATAAAATATTTTCGTTACGGAAATAAAATAAAATTGGAAAAACAGCTAATAATAAAGACATAACCCCCCAACCGTATTCGCGTTGCGTAAACAAAAATATTGCTAAGGCGATTAATACAGCGGCGATTACTAATTTAATGTATTTGTTCATCGTTTATTTTAAATATGATTTGATTGTATCTGCTATTTCGATCATTTTTTCGGCAGATAATTGAAGTTTCGGATTTGAGAAATTGATGTCTTGCATTGAATTTAGAGGTACCAAATGCACATGTACATGTGGTACCTCTAGTCCAATAACTGCAATTCCTACGCGTAAACACGGAATTGCTTTTTCTATAGCTTGCGCAATATCATAGGCAAAATCCATTAATCCTAAATAAGATTGTTTATCTAAGTCGAATATTTTATCAACTTCTTGCTTAGGAATAATTAGTACATGTCCTTCTACTAAAGGAAATGCATCTAAAATTGCGATATAATTAGTATTCTCTGCAATTTTATACGAAGGTATTTCTCCGTTTATAATTTTAGTGAAAACGCTTGCCATAATTTTAATTTATTTAAAATTTTAGTCCAAAGATATTTCTAAAATTTCAAAATTTAAAATCATTCCGTTAGGTAATGTAATTTCTGCTACATCTCCTTGTATTTTTCCTAACAAACCTTTTGCAATTGGCGTGTTAACAGAAATGCGCATTTTAGCTAAGTCAGCCTCAGATTCTGGTACCAAAGTGTACACTAATTCTTGTCCGTTAGCTGTATTTTTTATTTTAACTTTAGATAATATAGAAACTTTAGAATGATCTAATTTAGATTCATCAATAACGCGTGCAGAACCTACAACTTCTTTTAGTTTTGCAATTTGCATTTCCAACATTCCTTGTGCTTCTTTTGCAGCATCGTATTCTGCATTCTCAGATAAATCTCCTTTATCACGCGCATCAGCAATTTGTTGCGAAATTTTTGGACGTTCAAAAGTTTCTAACTGATGAAGATCTTCACGCAACTTTTCTAATCCTTCTTTCGTTACATATTGTATATTTGCCATAACAACAATGTTTAATTAATTTTTTATTAAATAGGTCTTATAAAATAAATAATCCTACACATATCAAACATATGCGCAGGACTATTTCTAATAATTTGTATTACAAAGATAGTAAAAAATTTAATCGAAATTAAAAATGAAACAGTTTATTAAAATCATTCTAAATAAGGTTATAATACTAGGTGTATTTATTACAATTTTGCAAGCTTGTAATTCCGATGATGGCGTAGTTAGTTGTGTGCCTACAACCACTGTTAGTGTACAAATTAATACAAATTTACCGTTGTATTCTAATCTTAATAATCCTGGAGGATGGGTTTATGTAGATGGTGTAGTTGCAGGATCAAGAGGATTGATAGTTGTACGAACAGCGTCTGGTTATAAAGCTTACGATCGTAATGCACCACATATTTGTCCTGGCGAAAAAACGACTTTATATGTAAAAGATGATATAAGAATAGTATGTGACGCAGATGAGTCAGAATGGATTCTTTTGACAGGACAACCAACTAAAGTAGCAAATAGAGCGCCGCGTACATATCAAGTTATTGTAAATGCAAATGGAACATTATTGATAACGAATTAATATACATTTCGCTGTATAATTATTTAAAAATTAATCACTAATTATTTATATTCTCTTAAATGAGGATAAATTGTTTAGTGATTTTTTTATTTATAAAGGTTATATTTTTTGAATTAGCTTAATTTTTATTTCTTGTCAAATAGAATAAATTTTATATAATTAAAATTGATTATAATATTGACATATAGTGATATATGTTTTACAATTAAAAGTCTTAATTAGATAAATAATTAATAATTATTCAAAAAAGCTATTATTTATTATGCAAGCATAGATATTAATGATTAATTTTGAATTAAATTATTTTCAAAAAAAGATAATTTCGTTGTAAAGATTACACAATTACATTATTTTTGATAAATTATATATTTATCAATAAAACATAAAACAATGAGCATTATTTCGCATATTCATGCAAGACAGATTTTAGATTCTCGCGGAAACCCAACAGTAGAAGTTGATGTAATAACAGAAAATGGTATTTTAGGACGTGCAGCTGTTCCATCTGGAGCATCTACAGGAGAATACGAAGCGGTTGAGTTACGTGACGGAGGAAATTTGTACTTAGGAAAAGGAGTATTAAAAGCCATAGAAAATGTAAATGATGTAATTGCACCTGCATTAATAGGATATTCTATCTTCGAACAAAATCTAATCGATCAATTAATGATTGATATGGATGGTACAGATAATAAAGCAAAATTAGGTGCAAATGCAATTTTAGGTGTTTCTTTAGCTGTAGCAAAAGCAGCAGCAGAAGAATTAGGCTTACCATTGTTTAGATATGTTGGTGGAGTAAATGCTAACACATTGCCAGTACCAATGATGAATATTGTAAATGGAGGTTCTCACTCAGATGCTCCAATTGCATTTCAAGAATTTATGATTATGCCTGTTCAAGCAACTTCTTTTTCGGATGCTTTGCGTAAAGGAACAGAAATTTTTCATGCGCTAAAAAGTATCTTACACGACAGAGGTTTATCTACAGCTGTAGGTGATGAAGGTGGTTTTGCACCAAAATTTGAAGGTACAGAAGATGCTTTAGATACTGTAATTTTAGCAATAGAAAAAGCAGGTTATAAAGCAGGAGAAGAAATAATGATTGCTTTAGATTGTGCTTCTTCAGAATTTTATCACGATGGTAAATACGATTACACAAAATTTGAAGGAGAAAAAGGTGCAATTCGTACATCTGAAGAGCAAGCAGCTTATTTAGCAGAATTATCAGAGAAATATCCAATTATTTCTATTGAAGACGGAATGGACGAAAACGATTGGGAAGGTTGGAAAATCTTAACAGATAAAATCGGAAAACGAGTTCAAATCGTTGGAGATGATTTATTGGTAACTAATGTAACGAAATTAGAACAAGCAATCGATACAGATACAGCGAATTCAATTTTAGTTAAATTTAACCAAATTGGTACATTAACAGAAACAATCAAAGCAGTGCAAATGGCACAAAATGCAAGATATACAGCTGTAATGTCTCACCGTTCTGGAGAAACTGAAGATGCTACAATTGCAGATTTAGCTGTTGCGTTAAATACGGGACAAATTAAAACGGGATCTGCATCTAGATCTGATCGTATGGCGAAATATAATCAATTACTTCGTATCGAAGAGATTTTAGGAGAAACTGCTATATTTCCAGGGCTTAAAGCTTTCAAAATTAAGCGTTAAAAAATAATAATACTGATAATAATCAGTCTTGAAAAACGCAAAAAAAATTGTAAATTACGCATTAAATAATATAAACTATACAATGTCAGATAAGGTAATATTAAATTACAACGGAAGTGAGTTGGACTTACCAGTTTCAACAGGCTCAATGGACGAAAAAGCCATTGATATTTCCAAGTTAAGAAGTGCTACTGGATTAATTACAATGGATCCAGGGTATAAAAATACAGGATCATGTGAATCTAAAATTACTTTTTTAGATGGTGAAGAAGGAAAATTGATGTACCGTGGCTATCCTATCGAACAATTAGCAGAAAAATCTTCTTTCGTAGAAGTGATGTATTTGTTAATTAAAGGAAACTTACCTACACAAACTGAATTAGATAAATTTGTAAACGATATTAATGAGTACAACTATGTTTCTGAAGATTTAATCAAAATCTTAGATGCATTCCCAAGTTCTGCTCACCCAATGGGAGTTTTAACATCTTTAACGGCTGCTTTATCAGCATTCAACCCAAAATGTGTTGATGTTAGCTCTGAAGAAGAAATGTATAGAGCTGCAGTTACTTTATTAGGTAAATTTCCAGTTTTAGCATCTTGGACACAAAGAAAAGTAAAAGGTTTACCAGTTAACTATTCTAACGATAAATTATCTTATGTAGAAAACTTTTACCAATTATTATTCAAAAAACCAGGTCAAGAGTTAGATTTAGATCCAGTTGTTATGGATGCTTTAGATAAATTATTAATCTTACATGCAGATCACGAGCAAAACTGTTCAGCATCTACAGTACGTTTAGTAGGTTCATCTCACGCAGGTTTATTTGCTTCTATTTCTGCAGGAATTTCTGCATTATGGGGACCATTACACGGTGGTGCAAACCAAGCAGTATTAGAAATGTTAGAAGACATCAAAAATGATGGTGGAGACGTAGAAAAATACTTAGCAAAAGCAAAAGATAAAAATGATCCTTTCCGTTTAATGGGATTCGGACACAGAGTTTATAAAAACTTTGATCCTCGTGCAAAAATTATCAAAGTTGCTGCTGATAATGTTTTAGAGAAATTAGGAATCAATGATCCTACATTAGAAATTGCTAAAAAATTAGAAAAAGCTGCTTTAGAAGACGAATATTTCAAATCAAGAAATTTATATCCAAACGTAGATTTCTATTCAGGAATCATCTACAAAGCATTAGATATCCCAACTGAAATGTTTACAGTAATGTTTGCTGTAGGACGTTTACCAGGATGGATTGCACAATGGATGGAAATGCGTCAAAATAACGAACCAATTGGTCGTCCTCGTCAATTATACACAGGAGCACCAACACGTGATTACGTTAACATCGAAAATAGATAAGATTTTTTCTTATTTTAATCATATAAATCCGAAAGTCAATCGACTTTCGGATTTTTTTTTAACATATTATTTTAAATAAATATTTGTTTAAAATCGTATAAAGCTTTATTTTTAAGTTAATTAAATTTTATATCCGATGAAATTTGAGAAAATACATAATAAAGGTCAAGTACAAATTTTTCAAAATAAATACTTAGAGATGTTGACAAAAGGACATCCTGCTGTCATTTGGGGAATGTATATTCCATTGCTTTCATATTGTATTTATTATGGTATATCTCGGTATGATTTTTCTATAAAAATCATTTTTCTTATTTTTTTTGGAGCTATGTTTTTTTGGACATTGTTTGAGTATTTTGCTCATCGTTATTTATTTCATTGGACAACCGAACAACTAAATTTGAAACGTATTGTATACATATTTCACGGAAACCATCATCACTATCCACGAGATAAGCAACGTTTGTTTATGCCACCACTTCCAAGTATATTATTAGCATTAGTTATTTTTTGTATTCAATATATTATTATAGGAAAATATACTTTTATCTTTTTTCCTGGTTTTATGATTGGTTATTTATTATATGCGTCTATGCATTATTTAATTCACGCTGTAGCGCCACCTTTTAAGTTTATGAAACCACTTTGGCGAAATCATCATTTGCATCATTACAAAGATGAAGAGTTAGGTTTTGGCGTTTCAAATACATTTTGGGATCGTATTTTTGGAACAATGTTCGATCTTGAAAACGAAAAAGAAGACAAAGAGAAAGTAAAAGATTTAATGTTCGAGAAAAAGAAATAATCAGGATAATTAAATATTTATTTGATACGAATACAATATGTTACTTTTTTGTATCTTAATCCTCAATAATAATCACATACAAAAATGAAAAAAATAACACTCCTTTTAATTAGTTTTTTTGCTTTCAATCAAATTAACGCGCAATATTCTAAAGAATTTCAGAAACAATATGTCGAAGAATTATCTTCTGACGCAATGAAAGGACGCAAATTCGGAACACCAGAAAATCGTTTGGCAGCCGAATTAATTGCTCAAAAATTCAAACTAAATAATCTAAAACCATGTGTTGGAGATTCTTATTTGATAGAATTTGAACACAAAGGTCAAAAAGGACAAAATGTTTGTGGTATAAAAGAAGGAAAATCAACAGATATATATGCTTTCGGTGCTCATTTTGACCATATTGGAATGAATGATAGTGATGCTGATAAAATTTTTAACGGAGCAGATGATAACGCAAGTGGAACGTCTGCTGTAATGGCTTTGTCTGATTTTTATAAAAATAAAAAAGTGGATCAAACCTTGATGTTTATGGCTTTTGATGCAGAAGAAATAGGATTGATTGGGTCTAAAAAATTGGTAGAAAATACAGATTTTCAAAAATATTTACCTCAAATGAAATTGATGTTGAATCTGGAAATGTTAGGTACTATTTCTGCTTTCGGAGAAGGAAAAGTTTATATGACAGGAAGCGATCGCTCTGATTTGATGGATTTGATGAACAAAAATTCATCAAATAAATTTCAAGTTATGGCAGATCCATATTTAGATCAACAATTATTTTTTCGTTCAGATAATGTAAATTTTGTTAATCATAAAGTTGTTTCGCATGCTTTATCGACTGTAAATATGGAAAATCAAAAACATTATCATCAAAAAAGTGATGAGATGGATGTGATTAACATTGATAATTTAGCCGAAATAACACAAGGAATTGGAAATTCGGTATTGAAAATGATGAAGAAAAAAGAAGCTCCAAAATATTCAAAATAAATACAAAATCCGCTCAATTATTAAGCGGATTTTTTAATACCTTCTATATTCATAAATTTATGATATGGAAGGGTATTTGGATATTATAATTCGCTGTGTTTCGGTTTATTTTTTTATGTTAATTGCATTGCGAATTTTTGGAAAACAAGAATTGTCGCAACTAAATACAGCAGATGTTATTTTAATATTATTGATTAGTAATTCGGTTCAAAACGCAATGGTTGGTACGGATTCTAGTTTAGTAGGAGGTTTGATTGCTGCATTTATTCTTTTTTTAATCAATTACATTATAAAAAAATGGTTGATGAAAAGTACTTTTTTTGGAAGCTTAATAGAGCAAAAACCTGAAATATTAATTCGTAATGGTAGATCAGATTTTAAAATGTTGAGTAAATTAGGTATTAATTCTGATGAACTTTCTGAAGCAATGCGCGAACATGGTGTAGAACATATAAAAGATGTGAAGTTGGCAATGATGGAGATTGATGGAAATATTTCTATTGTAACGACAGATCAAAACCAATTTAAAGAAACACATTATAAACGAAAACATAATCATAAAAATTTACAAGGAGAAAATTGATTTTATTATGACTATTTTTGGTCATAAATAATATAATAAATGACTAAGATTTTAAATATAATTAGTATCAGTATCATAGTTCTTTTAGTAGGACTTACGGTTTCTCAACATTTTTATCCTATTTCTGGATTTGAATTGGTTTATGAAAAGAAATTTTATTTGGCAATTATTTACATTGCAATACGATTAACATCAAATTATCTTCTGAAAAAATCTGCCTCTGCGAATAAATAGAAATATATGAATGTAATCTCAGGAATCATTAAACAATTTGACTATTATAAATTGTTAGGAGAAAAAACTTTTTCACAATTATCAGAAAAAGAATTGTTTTGGCAATACAACGAAAATTCGAATAGTATTGCAATTATCGTGAATCATATTTCTGGGAATATGCTTTCGCGTTGGACAGATTTTTTAACAACCGATGGCGAGAAAGATTGGCGAAATCGCGACGAAGAATTTGAAGATAATATTCACTCCAAAACAGAATTGATTGATAAATGGGAGCAAGGTTGGAAATGTTTGTTTGATGCTTTACAGCAAATAAAAACAGATGAAGATTTACAACAAATTATTTATATCAGAAATGAAGGACATACCGTTTTAGAAGCTATTAACCGTCAATTGGCGCATTATCCATATCATATAGGACAAATAGTTTTTATCGGAAAAATGTTGAAAAATGATGAATGGAATTCACTTTCAATTCCGAAAAATAAATCAGCTGATTACAATCAAACCAAATTTTCATCAGATAGAAAAACACAGCATTTTACAGATGAGTTTTTGAAGGAGGAAAAATAAATAATACTTTGACGCAACCTTTTTTGTGATTAGTTATCTTATTAGATAATTAAACTAATAAAAATAATACTATGAAAACAATTTTGAAGGTAGCATTTTCTACAATTTTTATTTTTGCATTGTTAAGTTGTCAAGATGATGATGATTCTAATAATATTGTTGATAAAGAATTGAATGGAGTATGGAATTTAGATAAAACTTATGGTTTTTACCCTAATTCGGCTTTTATACAACATAAGAAAGGAGAGGTTGTTTGGGAATTTAATACTTCTATCAAAAAACTAAAAGTTGTTAATAATTTAGCTGAAATAGTAGATGTTTCTTCAGGGAATTATATGTTTTATACTTCTAAAGAAAAATTAAATGAGAATATAGAATATAAGACGTTGTATATAGATAATAAAAAAGAAGGAGATTTTTATAAAATACAAGGAGATTCGTTAATAGTAGACTATGAAAGTAATTTGGATGGACATATTCTTGTATTCAAAAAATAACAGATGAGTTTTTGAAAGATTAAGATCAAAAATAAACACAAAAAAAGCTCCTTTCGGAGCTTTCTTGTTATGCTAAATTTTCTTGTTTTTGTAAAAGAAATTTGTAAATCAATCCACCTACAATTGCTCCAGCGATTGGTGCCGCCCAGAATAACCACAATTGAGATAATGGTTCTCCGCCTACAAAAATTGCTTGTGATGTAGAACGCGCAGGATTTACAGATGTATTGGTAATTGGAATAGAAATTAAATGTATTAACGTTAATGCTAATCCAATTGCGATTCCTGCAAATTTTCCGTTAGCGAATTTATCCGTCGCACCTAAAATAACAATTAAGAAGAAAGCTGTTAAGGTAAATTCAATTAATAAAGCAGATAACATGCTATAGCCATGCGGCGAAAATGCACCATATCCATTGGATGCAAATGCACCAGCTTTGGTATTATCTATTGCGAAATCTGCGTTTCCAGATGCAATTAAATATAAAAGTCCACCAGCTGCAATTGCTCCTAAAACTTGCGAAATAATATAAGGCAATAATTCTTTTCCGTCGAAACGACCACCAGCAAATAATCCGAAAGATACTGCTGGGTTAAAATGTCCACCAGAAATGTGACCAACGGCATACGCCATCGTAAGTACAGTAAGACCAAATGCCAAGGCAACGCCCATGTATCCAATTCCTAAATCAGGAATTCCGGCTGCGAAGATTGCACTACCACAACCTCCAAAGACCAACCAAAATGTGCCGAAAAATTCGGCTGCATATTTTTTCATAAATTTTCTATATAATAGATTAGTTGTGTGAATTTAATAAAATTTTAAGAAAAACAAAATCTTTTTTATATTATTAACTCATAAAAAAATCGCTCCGATTTCTCAGAGCGATTTGTATGTAAAAAAATGATTTATTTTTTAATAATTAATCCATATATGCTTCGATAGGAGCACATGTACAGATTAAGTTACGATCTCCGTAAGCATCATCAATACGAGAAACTGAAGCAAAGAACTTACGCTCACGAACCCATTCTAATGGATAAGCTGCTTTAGAACGTGTGTAAGGATATTCCCATTCATCACCTGTAATTAAGTGAATTGGGTGAGGAGCATTGTGTAAAACGTTATTATCTAATGGATAATCTCCGTTTGCAACTTCGTCAATTTCTTGGCGAATAGCAATTAATGCATCACAAAAACGATCTAATTCTGCTTTGTTTTCAGATTCTGTTGGTTCTACCATCAAAGTTCCAGCAACTGGGAATGATACTGTAGGTGCATGGAAGCCGTAATCGATAAGACGTTTTGCAATATCAGTTACTTCGATACCTGCTTTTTTGAATGGTCGACAGTCTAAAATAAATTCGTGTGCAACTACATTGTTTCCATTTGTATATAAAATATCGAAATGTTTCTCTAATCGAGTTTTCATGTAATTGGCATTCAAAATTGCGCCTTGTGTCGCTTTCAATAAACCTTCTGCTCCTAACATTAAAATGTAAGAGTAAGAAATTGGTAAAATGAACGCAGAACCATAAGGTGCCGCAGCAAATGTATTTTTCGCTTCTTTTCCTCCCATTTCTATTAATGGAGAAGATCCTAAGAATGGAGCTAAATGTGCTTTAACACAAATTGGTCCTACACCAGGTCCTCCACCACCGTGAGGAATAGCGAATGTTTTGTGTAAGTTTAAGTGACAAACATCTGCACCAATATTTCCAGGAGAAGTTAAGCCAACTTGTGCATTCATATTTGCACCGTCCATGTAAACTTGTCCACCATATTCGTGTATCATTGTTGTTACCTCAACTATATTATTGTCGAAAGCACCATAAGTAGATGGATATGTAATCATCAAAGCAGCTAAATTGTCTTTGTGTAATTCACATTTCTCTTTAAGATCTACTAAATCTGTTTCTCCAGATTCTAAGTTTTTTACAACAACAACCTTCATTCCAGCCATTGCAGCAGAAGCAGGGTTTGTTCCGTGTGCAGATTGTGGAATTAAAGCAACATTACGATGTCCTTCTCCTTTTGATTCGAAGTAAGAACGAATTACCATTAATCCTGCATATTCTCCTTGTGCACCAGAGTTTGGTTGTAAAGAAGTTGCATCAAAACCTGTGATTACAGATAAATAATCTTCTAAGTTTTTGATTAAAGTTTGGTAACCTACAACTTGATTTTTTGGTGTAAATGGGTGTACATTACCCATTCTTTCCCAAGACATGTGCAATAATTCTGTTGCAGCATTCAATTTCATTGTACAAGAACCTAATGCAATCATCGATTGGTTTAGTGCTAAATCTTTACGCTCTAAACGTTTGATGTAACGCATTAATTCTGTTTCTGTATGATATAAATTGAAGTTTTCGTGTGTTAAGAAATCAGAAGTTCTGATTAAATCTTTTGGTAAATAAGAATCATCAACTTCAAATTCGAAACTATCTTCTGTATTTTTGATTGTTGCAAAAACACTTAATAATTCAAAAATATCTTCTTCAGAAGTCATTTCATCAATCGTGATAGAAATTTTTCCTTTCTCGAAACCATTTACATTGATTTCTTCTTCAGCAAAAATCTTTACGATTTCGTCTGAATTCTCAACCTCAATTTGAACTGTATCGAAGAAAGAAGTATTTGTTAATTTGAATCCTAAATGCTCTAATCCACCTTGTAAAACCGCAGCTTTAGTATGAATTTGATCTGCAATATATTGTAAACCATCTTTTCCGTGATAAACTGCGTAGAAAGAAGCCATAACAGCTAATAAAACTTGAGCAGTACAGATGTTAGATGTTGCTTTTTCACGTTTGATATGTTGCTCACGAGTTTGTAAAGCCATACGCAAAGCGTAGTTTCCTAAACGATCTTGAGAAACACCAATAATACGTCCTGGAATTACACGCTTGTAATCTTCAGTACATCCGATAAATGCTGCATGAGGTCCTCCGTATCCCATAGGAACACCAAAACGTTGTGATGTACCAATTGCGATATCAGCTCCCCATTCTCCTGGAGGTGTTAATAAAGTTAAAGCTAATAAGTCTGTTGCTACAGCTACTTTAGCTCCAACAGCATTTGCTTTTTCTACAAAAGTTCTATAGTTATTTACTTGTCCTCCTTTGCTTATGTATTGTACAATAGCTCCAAAGAATTCTTCTGTTATTTCTGTTGTTTCAAAATTACCAATAACCAATTCAATTCCCAAACCATGTGCTTTGGTTTCTAAAACCGCGACAGATTGTGGAAATAAATTATCAGCAACAAAAAATTTGTTTACATTGTTTTTTTTCTGGTCTCTTGTACGAGATTCCAATAACATGTGCATAGCCTCACCACAAGCTGTTCCTTCATCTAATAAAGAAGCATTTGCGATAGGTAAACCTGTTAAATCAGCAATAACTGTTTGGAAATTTAACAAAGCTTCTAAACGACCTTGTGCAATTTCCGCTTGGTAAGGCGTGTAAGCTGTATACCAACCAGCGTTTTCTAAAACATTACGTTGAATAGGAGCCGGCAAAATTGTTCCGTAGTATCCATATCCTAAATAATTTTTAACTTTTAGATTTTGAGCAGCTAATTCAGCTAAATGATTAGTTGTTTCAAATTCAGATAAAGCCTCAGGTAAATCTAAAGCCTCCGATAATCTAATATTTTGAGGTAATGTAGCCTCTACTAAAGAATCAATAGAATCTTTTCCAATAACAGCAAGCATCTCTGCTGACTGTTGAGCATTGTTTCCAATATGTCTAATTGAAAAATCGTTTGTGTTCATTGTGTTTGCGCTATGTTTATTTGCTTGTAAAAATAAGTTATTTTATCCTAATATAAAATAGCTTATTAATTATTAGAAGATAAAATGATGTAGATCAATTAATAAATAGCTATTGAAATTTTATTGAAAAAAATAAAAAAAAGAGTTATAATTTTTTTTAAATTGGCAACATAATTGAGTTTAATAAATAAATGACTCAATTTATTAATATAAAGATGCAAATAGACAATCTTATGGAATTAAGTGACAACTCATCTGAAGTTAAAAAAGATAAAAAATTTCCATTTCTGAAAAAATTGGAATTAATGATGGAAGATGCTAAATTAGAGGATGCTAAGAAATCTAAAATGAAGCGAGTTCATAAAAAAGGAAACTCTCAGATTGCTAAAAAAATGGGTGAAGAAGCAGTAGAAATGGTGATTGCTTCGGAACAAGACAACGACGAAAATTTTTTAGAAGAATCTGCTGATGTATTTTTTTATTATATGATGGCTTTACATGCACGCGGTTTTGAATTGAAAGATGTTTTAGAAATATTGAAAAAGCGTCACAAAAAATAATAAACACATAACACTAATATGCAAAAAGGCGGTACTTCTATAAAATTGATAGTTGCTGCGGCAATTGTAATTTTTTCGTCGGTAAAATATTTTGCTTCATCTGAAGTAAATGAGATTACAGGCGAAAAACAATATATTTCGTTAACAAAAGATGACGAAATAGCAATGGGAGTAAATTCTGCTCCACAAATGGCGCAAGAATTTGGTGGTTTGTCGCAAAATTCGCAATATCAACAACTCGTAAAACAAGTTGGTGCTAAAATCGTAGACAATAGCGATGCAAAGAAAACAAATTACCCATTTCAGTTTTATGTTTTGGCAGATAATCGTACCGTAAATGCTTTTGCATTACCAGGTGGACCAATTTTTATTACCGAAGCTTTATTGACTCGTTTGCAAAATGAAGACCAATTGGCAGGTGTACTTGGGCATGAAGTTGGACACGTAATTGCACGTCACAGTGCCGAACAAATCTCGAAACAAGAATTATCTCAAGGAATTGCTGGCGCGGCTGGTGTTGCGGCTGGCGATGCAAATTCTGCATATTATGCACAAGTTGTAGCAAATATGGTGAACATGAAATATGGTCGTGATGATGAATTGGAGTCGGATAATTTGGGCGTAAGATTTATGATTCAGGCAGGATATAATCCAGAAGCGTTGATTGGCGTAATGGATATTTTGGAAGAAGCTTCGGGCGGAAGTCAAGTACCAGAATTTCAAAGTTCGCATCCATCACCTGCAAATCGTCGCGAAAAAATAAAAGCAGCAATAGAGCAATATAGAAATCTGTAGGAATGAAGTTGAAATAATGAATAAAAAAATACTTTTATTAGTTCTTTTATTAACAAATATTACGTTTTCTTATGCTCAAGATTATAATCAAATAAGTAAAGAAATTTGTAAATCATTTAAGAAGAAAAAGTCAGCCAAAAATTTATTTGATTTTAATAAATATCTAAATTCCGATGCAGAGAATTTTTTAATATCAGATATAAACTTTTTTCAGTTCAATTTACAAAAGAGTTTGATTAAAAATTGTACTGAACCATTTATTGAGAATTATTCTTTGGTTCCTTTTTCAAATGTTGTTGATTTAGAAAAAATCTTCAATAGAGAAGATTTAGTAGAACTTGAAAAACAATTAAAGGAAATTCAAAAGACTAATCGTTTTCAATTATTTATAATTTCTACAGATGATTATTTTCCAAATAAAAATATAATAGATTATTCATTTTCAATTTTAAATAACAATAGTTCGGATAGATTTGAAAAAGGAAATATGATAATTGTGTTTAACTTAAAATCAAGAGAAATTAGAATTTCGACGAATAAGATTGCACGAAATATAATTTCTGACGAGTTTTCTCAAAAGCTAATTGATGAATTAATTGTTCCGAATTTTAGTAAAGAAAAATATTTTGAAGGAATTAATCAAGCTGTTGTAAAAATTAACGAAAAAATAATAGAAGTAGATTGAATAATTTGAAATTTCATTTTTCATTCCTTGAAGTGTTATATCTAATTCAAGTGATTTGTTGTTTTATTTTTATTAAATACACAGATGGATTTGGTTATATGCAAGGAGATGAATTTCATTATACTTCTCAATTGAAAAGTTCTGGCGGGGAAGATTATGTCTCAATCTACAGTTTAGGGTTTGTAACAATACTATTTTTCTTAATCAGTATATTTTCAAAAATAAAATATAGAGTATTAGCTTTTTATTTGTTGTTTGCTTATTTCTCGTTGTTTTTAATTCAAATGGGAGAAATAGATGCTACAATTTTACATGGAAATTTTATACTCTTAATAATTAGCATTATTAATTTACTATTAACGTTCTATTTTTGGTTGATCCCTTTCAAGAAAATTAGAAATTATTTAAATCAAGAAGTATAATTCTTATTCCAAAAACTTCGCTTTCAATTCTGGTGTAGGCAACCAACAACTTTCGTTTTTACCAAACCAACGATAACGATTCTTCGCAATAAAACTATACACAACATCTCGAATAGGTTTCGGAACAATGATAAAAAATGAAGACCAAGAAATTATTCCGTCCAAATGTTTCATTATTTTAAGAGGAGCAGAAGATTTTGTATAAAATTTATCATTTTCAATATAAATCATAGAATTAAAGTTTTCTGCATCTAAATGATGTTCTTTCAGAAAATTTTGTCCAAATTCTGATTGTAATGAAGCAAAATGGAACTGATTTTTAGAATCATGTTCAATCACAAACTGCACCGATTGGTTGCATAAATTGCAAATTCCATCAAATAAAATAATTTTCCGCGCTTTCATAGAATAAATATACGCCAAAATTAGCCAAACTCTAAAGGTTATTTCTAAATTAGCCAAAATTAACAATCATAATGTTTAGCGAATATCTATTCAGAAAAGTTGATAATTCTCCATTAGTTATTTTCCGTATCATTTTCGGTTTATTGATTGTGGCAGAATGTTGGGGAGCCATTTATACAGGCTGGGTACAGAATAATTTTGTTGATCCAAAAATTTCATTTTCGTTCATCGGTTTCGAGTGGACAAATGTATTTCTTGGTGCAAAAATGATTTATTTTTACGTCGTCATGGGATTTTTAGGCTGGTTTATCGCCTTCGGATTTGCGTACAGATTTTCTACAATAATTTTTGCATTACTGTGGTCGCTAACCTATTTTATGCAAAAAACAAGCTATAACAATCATTATTACTTGTTTATGCTCATTTCTTGGATGATGACAATAATCCCAGCACATCACTTTTTTTCTGTAGATAGTTTAATGTTTCCGAAAATAAAACGTTTAACTTGTCGCAATTGGGTACCAACATTATTTATCATTCAATTGTTAATTGTATATACATTTGCGGCGGTTCATAAAATTTATCCAGATTGGTTTAACGGCGTTTTTTTACAAATGAAATTCGAACAATATGGTGAATTGTTAATGTTTAAATACAATTTAGCAGGCTTAGGAAAAGTTGTGAGTAGTTTAGAGTTTGCACAAGTATTTGCTTGGTTAGGATTTCTTTTCGATTTACTTATTATACCTGCAATGCTATTCAAAAAGACACGTGGTTTAGCCATAAAGTGCGCTATCTTTTTTCATATTTTCAATTCGGCTATTTTCGGAATCGGAATATTTCCTTTTTTCGCATTAGCAATGATGATTTTCTTTTACGATCCTGTTAAAATTCAGGAAATGATTTTTCCTAAAAAATCATTTATGATGGACCGTTCAGACGAAGATAATCTCTTAACAACACGTCGTGTCATGTTTTCATATTTACTTTGTTTTTATGTGATTTGGCAAGTTTATTTACCTGTTCGTCATTTTTTTATTCCTGGAAATGTTTTTTGGACAGAAGAAGGTCATCGCCTTTCTTGGCGAATGATGTTGCGTAATAAGGCAGGAGAAATAGAAGTTTTTGTAGCTCAACCAGATCCGAAAAAGAAAGGTAAATTTCTGAAACGAGAAAAGGTAAAATTAGATGATTATTTAACGTATAAACAAATTTCTAAAATGGCGGTAAGTCCAGATATGATGTGGCAATTCGCACGTTTTGTAAAACATGATTATAACGAGAAAGGAATAAAAGATGTCAAAGTTTTTGTGGATGCAAAAGTTTCGGTAAATGGAAGTGATTATTACCAATTTACAAATCCAAATTATAATTTAGGCTTTACAACTTGGAGCTATTTTGGACACCAAAAATGGATTAAAAATCAACCAAAGGAATTACATCTTTCATATTTTGATTAATTTTTTGTAAATTTAAGTACAGATTAACTAAAAAATACAATTATGAAATATACATTATTAATTGCCGCATTTGCAACATTACTTTTTTCATGTGGAAAAGGAGATAATTCTGGTGTTTCTGCATATAAAGGATTAGACAAACAAAAACAAGAGCTAAAAGATTTGGATAGTATCGGAAAAGAAGCACGTCAAACACTTGATGATTTCAAGTTAGCGCTATCAATGAAAGATACTACGACAACAAATTTTATTGTAAAAGAAATGTATGATATTCCAAATTCTGATCGAAAAGAGCATATCTGGGTTCGTGATGTTTACAGTGAAAATGATACCTTGAAAGGAATTATAGACAATGTTCCACAGTATACAAAGTTGGTAAAACACAATGATACAGTAGCAATTGACGAAAGTAAGATTTCGGATTGGATGTATTATAAAGCAGACAAAATGATTGGAGGATTTACAATAAAATATATGCGAAGTAAGTTAGATGACAAACAACGCGCAGAATTTGACAAACAATATAAAGTAAAATTTGAAGATTAATTTCTTCCTCAAAAATAATAAAATCAAAAAGGCAATCTTTCGTTAGATTGCCTTTTAATTTTGAAATTATTTTTATGATTTCTTAATCAATCAAAGATAATTGTATTTTACGTTTTTCGGTATCTAAACCAATCACGGTTACCTCAATTTGTTGACTTAGATGAACTTTAGAATTAACATCCGAAATAAACTCATTTGATATTTTAGAAATATGAATCAAACCATTTTCTTTAATTCCAATATCTACAAAACACCCAAAATTTGTAATATTATTGATAATTCCAGGCACTTTCATACCAAGTTTTAAATCTTCAAATTTCTTTAAACTCGAATCAAAACTAAATACTTTTGCAGTAGAACGAGGATCTAAACCAGGTTTTTCTAACTCTTTTTTAATGTCTTCTAATGTTGGTAAACCAACTTTTTCGGAAACATATTTAGACAAATCAATTTGATTAATTAATTCTTTATTTTGAATTAAATCGACCAAATCAACTTTGAGATCTTTCGCCATTTTCTCCACAATTTTATACGATTCGGGATGAACAGCAGAATTATCTAACGGATTTTTAGCATTCGGGATTCGTAAAAAAGCAGAAGCTTGTTGAAATGCTTTTTCGCCCAAACGAGGAACTTTTAATAATTCTTTTCTCGAATTGAAAGCACCATTTTCCGAACGAAAAGTAACAATATTTTCAGCCATTTTCTCGCCAATTCCAGCAACATAATTTAGCAAATGTTTGCTCGCCGTATTCAGATTTACACCAACTTTGTTTACACAGAAAGAAACCACATCATCTAGCTCATTTTTCAATAAAATTTGATCTACATCATGTTGATATTGACCAACTCCGATTGATTTTGGTTCAATCTTTACCAACTCTGCTAATGGATCTTGTAAACGACGACCTATAGAAACTGCGCCACGAACGGTAATGTCTTTATCTGGAAATTCTTCGCGTGCAATTTTTGATGCCGAATAAATAGAAGCACCAGCTTCGTTGACAACAAAAACTTTTAATGGACGATCAAAAGGTATATTCTGAACAAGGTTTTCAGTCTCGCGCGAAGCAGTTCCATTTCCTATCGAAATAGCATCAATATTGTAAGCATTCACCAACGATTTTATCTTTTTGATGGCTTGCGTTTTTTCGTTTTGAGGTGCGTGTGGATAGATATTTTCATTGTGTAATAAATCACCTTGTTCGTCTAACGCAACAATTTTACAACCCGATTTATAACCAGGATCAATTGCTAAAATACGTTTTTCACCAAGCGGCGGAGCCAATAATAGTTGATTAAGATTTTTAGAAAAAACATCAATAGACGTTTCATCTGCTTTATGTTTTGCTTCTTTTAGAACTTCATTAGAAATTGAAGCCGCCAAAAGTCGTTTGTACGCATCTTTTATAGCTTCTTCTATAATCCATGAAACTTCTGGTTGAATAGATTTTATTAACGTATATTCTAAAAAACTAAAAACTTCTTTTTTATCAATAGAAATAGAGACTTTTAAGAAACCTTCATTTTCGCCACGTAAAACGGCTAACAAACGATGTGAGGCTATTTTTTTTAACGATTCTTGGTAATCAAAATAATTAGAAAATTTTTGAGCATTCTCATCTTCATTTTTACTTTTTACAACTTTACTTTCTAGTAAAGCTGATTTACGGTAAATCTCACGTAAACGATTTCTAACATATTCGTTTTCGTTTATCCACTCAGCAATTATATCTTGTGTACCTGCAAATACATCTTCTATTGTCGCAACTTCATCTGTAATATATTGATCTGCTAAACCATCTAAATCAGAAATATTATTCTGTTTCATAATAATTTTAGCCAAAGGCTCTAAACCTTTTTCTTTTGCAATGGTTGCTTTTGTTTTCTTTTTCTTTTTATAAGGAAGATACAAATCTTCAATCTGAACCAAATCAAAACTTTTCTGAATGCGTTGTTGTAATTCTGGATTTAATTGATTTTGTTCTTCTAAAGTTTTTAGAATAAATTCTTTTCGCGTTACAATTTCTATATATTGATTTTGTAATTTTTTGATTGTAGAAATTTGTACCTCATCAAGATTTCCAGTTAGTTCTTTTCTGTATCTCGCAATAAAGGGTATGGTATTGTCATCGTTTAAACAATTTATAGTGTTGTTAATCGATTTTTCAGAAATATCTTTTAGTTGTTGATGAATGTATCGTATCAAATCCATAGTAAAAATTTGGGACTGCAAATTACTATATTTTATGGGAATTCTATAAAAATGGTTTACTTTATATAGCTCTAAATAGATCAAAGAGATTCATTATGAATATTCTTATTTTTTAGTGAAAAATATGCATAGACTATTCATAATGAAAAAAAATAATAAAAATTTTCTAAAAAATTTTGGTAATTATTAAATAATTTCTAAATTTGATCCCAGGTAGTAGAGAGTAAGATTGATTTTTTTTAATGTTAAATTTATACTTACTAGTATAAGTTTTTTTAAAAATCAATTGGGTTTAAGCTGAGGAGCTTAAACCCGTTTTTTTTTATACCAATTTCTTATCTTTGAGTCAAAATTAAAAATGGCTCGTATCAAATTACAATTTACTTCAGAATTTTTATTTAGCACAACTATTCCTGTTCGTATTACAGATCTTAATTATGGAAATCATTTAGCTAATGATAAAGTTTTATCAATCATTCATGAAGCAAGAATGCAATTTTTTAATCATTTTGGATTCTCTGAAATGGATCTTGCTGGTGTAAGCTCTATTATGGCTGACGTGGCAATAGAATATAAAAATCAGGCTTTTTATGGTGACGAATTGATAATCGAAATTGGCGTACAAGATTTTGAACGTGTTAGTTTTGATATTTTTTATCGAATTTCTACTTCAGAAAAATTAATTGCACAAGCAAAAACAGGAATTGTCACCTTTGATTATCATAAAAATAAAGTAGTCGCTATACCAGATGAAGTACAAAAAAAGTTTAAACTAATGTAAACTCTGAAAATTTATTGCGCTAATCGCTTAACTCTTTGTAAATTTGCAAAGAATTATGAAGATTTTACCATATAAAAATTTATTTGTCGGAATTACTGACACTTTAAATCAGATTTTTTTCGAAAGAAAATATGCAGATAAAGAAGTAGAGCGAACATTAAAATCAAACAAGCTTTGGGGAGCACGTGATCGTGCTTTTATTGCAGAAACGGTTTATGACTTGGTTCGTTGGAAACGTTTGGTTGAAGGAGCAATGAGCCGCCCACTTTCTCCAGAAACAATTTGGGAATTTGTCGGAACTTGGTTTGCTTTAGATCCAGAACAAAAATTACCTGCTTGGGAAGAATTTCAAAAAGTTTATCCAAAAGAAATATTAAAAAGACACCACGAGTCGTCTAAAAATATTGCAGTAGCGGAATCTTATCCAGACTGGATGTTCGAGTTAGGACAAGCAGCTTTGGGAGATCGTTGGTTAGAAGAAGTACATGCGATGAATTCGCAAGCTCCTACAGTTTTACGTGTAAATACGTTAAAAACTGATCGTAAAACATTGCAAAAAGCATTAAAAGATAGAAGTATCAAAACAGATCTTTTATCTAAATATCAAGATGCATTAGAATTAGAAGAAAAAACAAACATTTTTAGAACAGATGAGTTCCAAAATGGTTGGTTCGAAGTTCAGGATGCAGGTTCGCAGTTAATCGCGCCTTATTTACGTGTTGCTCCAGGTATGCGTGTTGTAGATGCGTGTGCTGGTGCAGGAGGAAAGACGTTACATTTAGCATCTTTGATGGAAAATAAAGGACAAATCATCGCAATGGATTTGTACGAATGGAAATTGAAAGAGTTAAAACGTCGTGCAAAACGTAATAATGTTCAAAATGTTCAGACAAAAGTTATTGAAGCAAAAACGATAAAACGTATGGAAAATACGGCAGATCGTTTATTGATTGATGCACCTTGTTCTGGATTGGGAGTTTTGAGACGTAATCCTGATGCAAAATGGAAATTACAACCTCACTTTATTGATGAAATTATAACGCTTCAAGAAAAAATCTTGAGTGAATATTCTAAAGTAATCAAAGTTGGTGGTTTGATGGTTTATGCAACTTGTTCTATTTTACCACAAGAAAATGAGCAACAAGTAGAGAAATTTTTAGCGAATAACGCTAATTATAAATTACTTTCAGATAAAACTCATTATCCGTCAGAAACAAATTATGATGGATTCTACATGGCTTTGATCGAACGTATTTCTTAATAAAGAATTTTTTAAATTATATAAAACCTCGAAATTTTTTCGAGGTTTTTTTTTACACCCCTATAATCCCTTCAAGGGGATAAGATATAGATTTTATTGAATAAATTTTTATAACAAATTATTCCCCCTTTTGAAGGGGGGAAGGGGTATGTTTTTTTATTGAAATTTTTAGTAAATTTAAAATTTCGTCATACTGAACTCGTTTCAACATCTTATTAATATGACAAATTATTTCAAAAATGAGGTTAGATAAATTGTCATTCCGACGAATGGAGGAATCTATAGATTCTTCATTTCGCTGAAGCTACATTCAGAATGACAAAAAGAAATTCAATTGTCATTCTGAGCTTGTCGAAGAATATTACTTCACTCTAAACCTCACACGTCTGTTCTCAAAATTTTTCCAATCAAGACAATTTGTAGCAGGATTACATTCTTTGTGTTTCAAGTCAGAAAAACCTTTTCCAGTTGTAGAAAAACGATTTTTATTCAAACCTTTTTCAGTCAAATAATTCAAAACAGCAATTGCTCTTCGTTGCGATAAATCTAAGTTGTAAATTTCTGTCCCAATCGCATCTGTATGTCCTTCAATTACAAAATTAAGTGTAGGATTTCGTTTCATAATCGCGACAACTTCATTTAATTTTTGATAATCAATTGGTCGAATTTCTGCTTTGTCAAAATCAAATTCAACTGTTTCCATCAAATAATTCGAATAATTTTCGACATAATTTCCAATTTTTTGATTAATTAAATTCTCTTCTGGACATCCATTTCCAAACCGATTTCCTTTAATATACGGACATTCATCATTTAAATCCATCACGCCGTCATTGTCAGAATCATAATCATTATTGTAATTTTCTGAATTATTTTTCTGAATTAATAAATTATAAGGTGTAGAAAGATTAAAATCTGTCCCAATTTTCTCAATTTCTTTGCGATATCGCCCATCTTTTATGCACATTTCGCCACAACGTTGCTCGTCTTTTAGTAAAAAATCAATTTTTTGTTTTGCCCAATAAAATTTGATAGCTTCTGTAAAATCGCTTTTATTTGCTTGGTTAATTTCAAAATTTTGAACATAATTTCCATCAAATTTTGCACCAATAAGTTGTAATTTTTTTGGATAATTTCGATTACAATCCTTACTTACAAAATTGACAGAGCTTTGCGCTAAATAGGTATTGAAATTCTTCGGATAAGTTTCGTTCAAATTGATTTGTGACGATTGAACTTTAAGATGATAAATAGAACTTTTGAGCACATCGTTTTTGAATTGGTTGATTCTTTGTTGAAATTCTCTTGGTTCATTAATTGTAATTGGTAAAGTTCCTGTTGCCAAACTAATAAAATTCATCGCCTGATAATCCAATTCGCGCCCAATTCCTAAAGTTATAAATTGAGTGTTTTTAGAATAATTTCGAAGAGAATTATAAATAGATTCGTTCAAATTCATTTTTCCATCAGAAATAATTGCAATAATTTGTTTGTAATTTTTATCAACTGGATTTTTTTGAAATTGTTCAATTGCTTCATCTAATAATTTTTCTCCATTTCCGTTTTGCTGATTGATTTTATTTAGCGCAAATTCAATATTCTCTTTTGTAGGAAATTTAGTTTCTTTAAAAATCAATTCATTTTTTGTCGAATATATTAAGACATTAAATTTATCTGTTTCTTTAAGATTCGGTAAAACCTCGTTCATTACTTGTTTTATAATCTTAATTGGCTCATTCATCATCGAGCCAGAAGCGTCCAAAATAAACAAAAATTCTCGTGGAGAATTATAATTTTCAGCTTTATTAGACGGTTCTATTGTTCCGAAAATATAATCGCAACCATTTTCTGTAAAAGTTTCTATTCCGCTTTGAATTTCATTTTTTGAATAAGAATAGTTGATTTTAGGAAGTTTTTTATCTGAATTTTTTGACGTAAAATTCTTGTTATTTTCTTTTAAAAATTTTAAATCTGAATTAATTTTTGCTATTGGAAAATTACCAAAAATCTTAATTTCAGAATTAATTTCCGCAGGAAAACCATTTAGGCTTGTATTTTCACGATTAATTTGTGTATAAGATTCCGTTCTTTTAGTAATAAATTCAGGAAAATTAAGTTGATATTTTTTTTCATTTTCATCTACAATTTTAGCAACTTTCAGTTCCACTTTAATAGTAGCTTTTGCAGGAATTTTTCCTAAATCTAAACGTAAAAATTGATTGTTTTTCTGATTTTTAAAAATAGTTGAAGCATCAATATTTTTCAGTTCTTTTCGGATAGATGAAATAGATTTTGATTGAATTTCGAAAACTTTATCGTTGACAAAAGCCTTTAATTCGTACAAATTTTGATTTGTTTGATAGGGATAAATGAATTGCGCAGAAATTTCTTCGTTGGTATTATTTTTGTAAATAAGCTTAGTTGTAAGATTTCCTAATATATGATGAAAAGTGAATTTATTTTCGATAGAAATTGCTTCAATTTTCTCGAAATCTTCATCATTTTTTAATTCTAAATACGGAAAAATTTGCTGTGCAAAGCAAAAAGAATTTAGTATTAGTACAATTAAAATAAAATATGTAGGCTTAATTTTCACTTAAGTGGCGTATTGTAAAAATTTTAGTCTAAAATACTGAATGTATATTGAATTAAATAAAATTATTGTAATATATTTAATAATATGAGATTTAACACTTTAAATATAATGTTTAACCAAAAGTTAATCAGATTTATACCTTTATTTTACATAAAAGATGAATTTTAATTTCACAGAAGTTGAAAGATTAGAAAATATTTCTGCGAAAGATTTTCAGAAATACTACGTAAAACCTCAAAAACCTGTAGTTGTAGAACGAATTACAGAAGATTGGCCTGCCTACGAAAAATGGAATTTTGAGTATATAAAACAAGTTGCTGGCGATAAAATTGTTCCACTTTATAACAATGATCCAGTAGATTATACAAAGAAAGTTAATGAGCCTTTTGCAAAGATGAAAATGGCAGATTATGTTGATTTATTGCAAAAAGAACCAACGGATTTACGTATTTTTTTGTATAATTTGATGAGTCAAGTTCCCGAATTACAACAAGATTATAAAATGCCCGATTTAGGTTTAAATCTTTTCAAATCTATGCCAATGTTATTTTTTGGTGGCGAAGGTGCTAATGTTTTTATGCATTATGACATCGATTTAGCCAATATTTTACATTTTCATTTTGCAGGAGAAAAACGTTGTGTAATTGTTCCTCCACAAGATTCAAAATATATGTACAAGATTCCTTATTCGGTAATTTGTAGAGAAGATATTGATTTTGATAATCCTGACTTTGATAAATGGCCAGCTTTGAAAAATATAAACCCAATGGTTGCGGATCTTAAACATGGCGAAATGTTGTATATGCCCGAAGGTTGGTGGCATTACATGAAATATATAACGCCAGGATTCTCTGTAAGTTTGCGTTCTTTGGCGCATAAACCCAAAAATCTATCCGAAGCAGTTTACAATGTTTTTATAATGAGAACAATTGATAATATTATGCGAAAAATAAAAGGACAATATTGGATTGACAAAAAAAATAAACTTGCAATTATCAATACCAATAAGTTAATAGGATTATAAAAATTCAATATATTTATACAAAGAACATCAATTTTGATGTTCTTTTTTTGTTATGATATCATCAATAAAAATGATTAACACACATCAAGAGTGCTCCGAATTTATTTCGTAAATTTGTTGACTGAAATTTTTTAAAATGAAAAGAGTTGTCGTAGGACTTTCTGGAGGAGTAGATTCAAGTGTTACAGCCTATTTGCTAAAAGAACAAGGATATGATGTTATCGGTTTGTTTATGCGTAATTGGAACGATGCATCTGTTACTTTAGAAGACGAATGTCCATGGATAGAAGATAGCGCTGACGCTTTGTTGGTCGCAAAAAAATTGGAGATACCTTTTCAAGTAATTGATATGTCTGATTCGTACAAAGAACGTATTGTAGATTATATGTTTAATGAATACGAGCAAGGTAGAACACCAAATCCTGATGTATTATGTAACCGTGAAATAAAGTTTGATTTGTTCTTGAAAACAGCTTTAGATTTGGGTGCAGATTATGTTGCAACAGGACATTATGCGCGTAAAACATCTACAATTGATGAAAATGGAAAAGAAGTTTTTCAATTATTAAAAGGAACTGATAATAATAAAGATCAATCTTATTTCTTGTGTCAATTATCACAAGAACAATTAAGCAAAGCATTGTTTCCGATTGGAGATATAGAAAAACCTGACGTACGTAAAATTGCTTTAGAACAAGATTTGGTTACAGCAAATAAAAAGGATTCGCAAGGATTATGTTTTATTGGTAAAGTAAGTTTACCAGAGTTTTTACAGCAACAATTAAAGCCAAAAGAAGGAGTTATTGTAGAAATTACAAAAGATTGGAATGGATATAATCGTGAAGTTCCATCATTTAATAATAAATATGAAGCATTAGATTTCGAAGCGAAAGGTTTTGATTATACAAAAACCGACGGCGAAATTGTAGGTAAACATCAAGGTGCGCACTATTTTACACGTGGACAACGCAAAGGTTTGGGTGTTGGTGGAAAAGTAGAAGCATTGTTTGTTTTGGATACTGATGTTAACGAAAATATTATTTTTGCTGGACAAGGTGCAGATCATAAAGGATTATTGAAAAAAGCTTTATTTATTAAAGAAGAAGAAATTCATTGGGTTCGAGAAGATTTAGCGTTAAAAGAAGATGAAACAATGGAAGTTTTAGCTCGTATTCGTTATCGTCAATCTTTGCAAAAAGCAGTTTTACATAAAGCCAAAAATGGTATGTATGTCGAATTTGAAAACGAACAATCTGCCATTACAGAAGGTCAATTTTGTGCTTGGTACGCAAATGACGAACTGTTAGGTTCGGGTGTAATTAATTATTAAAGAAAAATCTTTATATAGCTCTCAAAACGCTCAAGTAATCTTGAGCGTTTTTTTTTGTACATTTATTTTATAAAATAATTTATGTCTAATATTCATCTCAAGTATACTGAAAAACAAGATTATATTTCGTTACTGAATTATACTTTACCCGAAGATCAAATCAATTTTACAGCTTTACCAGAACAAACTTTTCAGCGATTAGAAGAGCGAACAGATAATCATGCAAAGCCTATTACAATTTTGTTAGACGATGAGCCAATCGGTTTTTTTGTATTGGATTATGGAGAAGATAAGTTAGATTTAACGAAGAATGAAAATTCGTTGTTACTACGTTCTTTATCGATAAATCCAGCATTTCAAGGAAAAGGTTTCGGGAAAATAGCAATGAATTTGGTCGATGATTTTGTAAAAGAAAACTTTCCTACAATTAATGAATTGGTTTTGGCGGTTAATTTTTTAAATAAATCTGCTTACGATTTATATCTAAAAGTTGGTTATATTGATGATGGTTCGCAACGAGAATGGATAAATGGAATGCAGCATTTGTTGAGAAAGAAAATTTAATTCTTAGATTTTTTTCTTCTCCCAAGTAACAACTTGCACACCTTCCGAATAATGTACTAAATCTGGTCTAGAATCAATGACTAAATCATTGATTTGATAATCAATATTCAGAAAATCTAACTCAAGTTGGTTAATTTTCCAAGGTAAATGTTGAATTTCATATCGAAACAATTGTTTATTTTCGTCCAAATACAAACAATAACGTTCGGTCAAAAAAAGATCCAATTCGGTTTTGTGTTTCACACTCATACCTGCATGAAAATCGGCTAAAAGTGTAAAATTTCTTTTCAGATGATTAGCTTGATAAGAATTTTCGGTTCTATTTATATTTGATTTTTCGTAGGGTAAGCCTGATAATGATTTTGCTAAAAGTGCAGAAAATAATTTTCCAGCTTCAATCGATAAAAAATAAACACCAGGTTTTCCATTTTTAGTTACATATGTTCTCAAATTAATTTCATCAAAATCAGAAATAGGAGGAAAAGCGGGTAAAAAACGAGGTCGAATTTTTTCCATTGTAAAAGCGACAAGCGAAACCCAAGCAGAACCATTTATTTCGTCGATCTCTAAATCATTTGGAACTAATTCTTTCAAAATATCTTTATTAACTCTGTAATGAAAGAACAATGCTTTATTCCATTCTTGATAATATTTCCATGATTTTGAAGGATAAAGCCAAGTACGATGATTTGTTTCGGCTAAAATTTGTTTGATTGTATATTTCACTTAAAACCTTGTTAAACTTGTTGTTGAAGATACAAAATCTATTGTAGAATTAAGAAAAATGTAGTTAATTCGCTTACCAATTTTTATTAAATGAAAAATCTATTTTATATTTTTATGATTAGTTTGTTGACTTCGTGTGCGGCAGTTCATAATGTACCAACTTCTCAAGTTCCAAATAATTTTATTCAACCCAATACAACAAGTTCTTTTGTTGATCAAAACGGAAATTTTTATCCAGATAATTGGTTAAAAAAGTTTGGAAATCCTCCTAAAAATGCCAATAGAAAAGAATATTCTTTAATGAAAATTGCCACCGAAGATCATTTCGAAGATCAATTAACAAATTATGAGAATTTACGTTTAAAAGCGGTTGAAAATCGTGTAAAGAAAAAAAAGCGTGTTATTATTTTTGTACATGGTATTGATAATGATTATTTATTCAGCTTGAAAAATTACAACAAAGCTCGTGTTTATATGAATTTGAATGATTCGAGCGATGAGGTAATGAATTTTTATTGGGATGGTTTGGTTAATGAAAGTCTTTTTGGTACAGCAAAAGTTTGGCTTGGAGCAACTACAAATAGTCAAATGGCAGGAGTTTTCGCATTGAGACGAATTCTGAATGTGATACATAACAAAGATATTTATTTGATATCGCATAGCCGTGGAGCATCTGTTGTTTTGAGCGCATTGGTAAATCCTTCATTAAGAAGTAGTGAGATAAAACGTGCACAAAATGTACATCATGTAGATTTTACGAATGCCGAAGCTTTAAAAGAGAATAATAACAAAATTTACAGTATTATGTTAGCGCCTGCTATTGGAAAAATAGATTTCACGATGGATAATGATTCATTAAAAGAATTTACACCTCAACTAAAGCGTATGCATATCACTATTAATAATTCAGATTATGTTTTAGGAAAAGGTAAAATAGGCTTTTTATCCAAAAGTTTTATAGCGACAGATTTTGGTTATAAAATAGATTTGTATGATGAATTAGCTAAAAATTATAATTTCTTAGAGAAAACAGATTTTACAGGACAAGACTCTCATGAATTTCGTCGTTATATCACGAATCCTAAGTTTATTTCAATTCTAAAAGAGTTTAATTTGGCGAAATAATTTAATTTTTTGGATTAACGTAATGTGCTCCTTGTAGATAATCTAAATGAAGATAATTTGCAGTTTCAAGAAATGGTAAAAAGAAATTTTTACCTAAATTATTTCCGTTTGATGAGGTAATCACACTTATTTTTTTACCCATTAATTTTCGTCCAATAGTTTCTTGAGAACCAATTAAATCTGTTAACCGATCAAAGAATATTTTCATCAAACTACTCATCGAATACCAATAAACAGGTGTCGCAAAAACAATTTCATCAAACTCTATTATTTGGTTAATAATGTCTAAAAATTCATCTTTTTCGGTATAATTTTCATCATAATTATACAATTCAATCTTAAAATCAATTAATTGAATAGAAATTGAATTTGGGTAAATTTTCTGAATCAATTCAGTCGTATTTCCATTTTTTCGTAAAGAACCATTTATAATAATTTGTTTATTCATTTTTTAATCAGATTTATAGTTTAAATTCAATCACTTCCAAATTTTCAATTTTTCCGGCATTTAACTCAAAACGTAACATTGTTCGCACTTTCTGAAAACCATGTTTACCAACTGCGCCAGGATTCATGTGGATTAATCCCAATTTTTTATCGGGCATAACTTTTAAGATATGCGAATGTCCACTGATAAATAATTTTGGAGGATTAGTATAAATTTCGTTTCGTATTGCGGAGCTATATTTTCCAGGATAACCGCCAATATGCGTTATCAAAACATCAACACCTTCTACTATAAATCGGTTGTTCAAAGGAAAGTCAGCACGTGCTTTGTTATCGTCAATATTTCCGTAAACGGCACGTAGCGGTTTTATTGCAGCTAATTTATCTGTAACCGAAATATCGCCAATATCACCAGCATGCCAAATTTCGTCGGCTTGCTGCGCATAATCCAAAATTCTATCATCTATGTAAGAATGCGTGTCCGAAAGTAAAAGTATTTTCTTCAAAAGGTTGTATTTTTGCTGTTCAAATTTACAACAATTGCGATATTTTTTAGAATTAGCTTATAACGGAAAAAATTATTTTGGTTATCAAATTCAACCCAACCAAATTTCGGTACAAGAAGTAATAGAAGATCGATTATCAAAAATCTTACGAAAAAAGATTTCGATTGTCGGCGCAGGTAGAACAGATGCAGGTGTACATGCAAAAAAAATGTATATTCATTTTGATTATGAAGAAGAATTAGATGTCGATTTAATCAAAAAGTTAAATTCTTTTTTACCAAAAGATATAGCCGTTTATCGTTTATTTTTGATGGATGATGATGCGCACGCTCGTTTTGATGCGACATCTCGTTCATACAATTATTTTCTTTCGCCTGTAAAAGATCCGTTTTTATTTGAAAGCGCATGGAATTTTCATCGTTCGTTAGATATTGAAAAAATGAATAATGCAGCAAAATTGTTAATTAAGAAAGGAGATTTCGGAAGTTTTGCTAAATTACATACCGATGTGAAAACAAATATTTGCGATGTAACGGCCGCTTTTTGGCGAAAAAATGAAAATGGACAGTTAATTTTCGAAATAACTGCCGACCGTTTTTTGCGAAATATGGTTCGTGCAATTGTAGGTACATTAGTAGATATAGGTTTAGGGAAAATTTCTATAGAAGAGTTTTCAGAAATTATAGAACAAAAACAACGTAGTTCAGCAGGCGCTTCGGCACCAGCACACGGACTTTATTTGGTTGATGTTCAATATCCAAAAGAATTATTTAAAAATGAGTTCAAATAACGAAAATTCATCGTTTGATTTTAATGGATTAAAACGCGTTTTACAAATCGGTGCTCAGAGTAAATATTTATTCTGGTCAGTTGTTTTTGTAGCCGTTTTTAGTGCATGTTTTTCGGTTTATCGTCCGTATTTAACGGGAAATATTATCGATGATTATATACAAACCAAAGATTTACCAGGATTAAAATATCAAATCATAAAATTAGCATTAGTGTTAGTTTTTGAAGGGATTTTGTCATTTTTTATGGTTTATTTGGCGAATGTTGTTGCGCAGCGCGTTATTCGTTTGTTGCGTGTTCGTCTATACAATCATCTCATCAAATTTAAACTTGGCTATTTTGATAAAACGCCAAATGGAGTTTTGGTAACACGTTCGGTTTCTGATATCGAGACCATTGCTGAGGTTTTTAATGATGGAATTTTAGTGATGTTGGGCGATGTATTAAAAATCGTTTTTATTGTTTTTGTAATGTATTGGATGAATTGGGTTTTGGCAACAGTTGTTATAATTATTCTTCCATTAATGATGATTATTACGCGATTATTTCAAAAAGCATTAAAAAATGTTTACCAAGAAGAACGAACTATTGTTGCGAAATTGAACACATTTGTACAAGAGCGTTTAACGGGAATGAATATTATTCAGGTTTTTAATCGTCAAAATGCAGAATACAAGAAATTTGTAACGATTAATAATGATTTAAAGAAAAATTATCTTACAACTGTTTTCTATTTTTCACTTTTATTTCCTGTTGTAGATATTATTTCTGCCTTAGCTACAGGAAGTTTAATTTGGTTTGGAGGGCTTAGAACTGCTGTTCACGGCGATGTTTCTGTGGGAGATTTAATTGCTTTTACACAATATGTTACATTGCTTACTGCACCAATGCGTGCAATTGCAGAACGTTTCAATACTATTCAACGAGGTTTAGTAGGAGCAGATCGTGTTTTTAAAATTTTAGATGACGATCAAACTTTACCAGATAATGGAAAAATTAAATTGGAACATGTAAAAGGAAAAATTGATTTTGAGGATGTTAAATTTTCTTACGTTCCAAATAATTTAGTCTTAAAAGGAATTTCATTTTCTACAAAACCAGGAGAAAAAGTAGCAATTGTAGGAGCGACGGGAGCAGGGAAATCAACAATTATTAATCTTTTAAGTCGTTTTTATGATATAGATTCTGGAACAATAAAAATAGATGATGTGAATATTTATGACATGGATTTGAAAAATCTGCGTCAACATGTTGCGGTAGTTTTACAAGATGTATTTTTATTCAACACCACAATTTTTGATAATATTGTTCTCGGAAACAAAAATATTACGTTAGATGAAGTACAAAATGCTGCAAAAATTATTGGAATTGATAGTTTTATAATGTCACTTCCCAAAGGTTATTACAGTGAAGTTAGCGAGCGTGGAGCAACACTTTCTGTTGGTCAGCGTCAATTAATTTCATTTTTGAGAGCCTATATTTATAATCCAGAAATTTTGGTATTAGACGAAGCTACTTCTTCTATTGATACAGAATCTGAAGAATTAATACAAAAAGCGACAGATAAATTGACACAAGGACGTACATCTATTATTATTGCACATCGTTTGGCGACGATACAAAATGCAGATAAAATAATTGTGATGGATAATGGAATAATTGTTGAACATGGTACACACAACGAATTATTGGCGAAACGTGGTTATTACGCAAATTTATATGAAGTACAATTTTCAAAAGAAAATTAAAAAGAAATAATATAAATTAATCAATAGATTTGTTTAACTTGAACTATCAAAAAATATTAACTATAAAACTTTAATTAAAATGAAAAAATTATTTTTAGCCGCTGCAGTATTAGGTGTAGTATCATTATCTTCTTGTAAATCTGAAAAAGAAAAAGTAGCAGATAAAGTAGAAAATACACAAGAAAACGTAGCAAATACAGTAGAAGAGCAGGTAGAAGCAGGTAAAGAAACAATGAATAAAGTTGCTGAAGTAGCAAAAGATTTACCTTCTTTTTCTGATCCTAAAGTGACAGCATTCGTTGCTAAATATAACACTTGGGCTGCTGATATGAAACTTGCAGCAACTGCTGGTGATGCAAATAAGTTAGCTGAGTTAACAAAACAGTCTGTAGATTTTGGAAAAGAATTACAAGGTTATACACAATCTTTAACTCCAGAAGATGCTAAAAAATTACAAGATTGGACAGCAGAAATTCAAAAAAACTTAAATAAATAATCATAATTTATTTACAAAAGCTCGGATTTATCCGGGCTTTTTTTATACGTTAAGTTATGATTTATAATATAGATTGATAATATTATATTATGTACCTTTATCACAAAAATTTATAGTTATCAATAGTAATATATGACATTAGTACAATTACAATATGTGTTGGCAGTTGCTGAACATAAGAACTTTACAGTTGCTGCTGATAAATCATTTGTCACTCAGCCTACGTTGAGTATGCAAATTCAGAAATTAGAAAAAGAATTAAATATTGATATTTTCGATAGAACTTCGCATCCTATTAAAATTACACAAATAGGAGAGAAAATTGTTGCGCAAGCCAAAACAATTTTGATGGAAGCTAATCGAATGAAACATTTGGTAAACGAAGAAAAAGGTTTGCTAGAAGGTGATTTTGTAATTGGTGTAATTCCAACAGTTTTACCATCATTGGTTCCTTTATTTTACAAAACTTTTCAGAAAAACAATCCGAAATCTAATTTAATAATCAAAGAATTACAAACAGATAAGATTGTAAAAGGATTAAAAGACGGATCGTTGGATTTTGGTATTATTGTTTCGCCACTTTATGAAGATCAACTTATAGAAAGACCTCTTTATTATGAGCCTTTGGTAGCTTATGTCCCAAATGGACATCGTTTGGCGTCGCATAGTCATATTGTAGAAACAGACTTAGATACAGCAGATTTATTGATTCTGCAAGAAGGCCATTGTTTTAGAAATAATGTATTAGCATTATGTGATGCATCTAAAATGAAGCAAAGACCAATCAAATTAGAATCAGGAAGTTTTGAAGCTTTGGTAAAATTATCAAACGATGGATATGGAATGACATTATTACCAGCCTTGGTTGCAGATGATTTACCAAAAGAATATAAGCAATTCATCAAGAATTTTGAATCGCCTGTTCCTACACGCGAAGTTTCACTCGTTTTTCATCAATCACAGTTAAGAGATTCTTTTGAGAAAGAATTAATGAATACAATACAAAGTATTTTGAGAGGAAAAATATTCTTAGAGAAAGATCAAAAATTAGATGCCAATATGGTTTCTTTACCAAAGAAATAAAATTATAATATTCATATAAAAAAAGCGACTTGATTATCAAGTCGCTTTTTTAGTATCTAAAATTAAGGTACAATTGTCGTAAAAAGATAGGTTGCAAAGAGAGTCAATAAAACAATTCCTTGTTGAATGTTTGTTCGTCCTGAGCTTAATGATAAATAAACGGTGAACAACGATAAAACTAATAAAATAGATGATTTTCCATCTATTCCTAATGTTACTTGTAAACCTGTAAAATAACAAACAATTGCAACAGCAGGAATTGTAAGACCAATTGATGCCAAAGCAGAGCCTAAAGATAAATTAAGACTTGTTTGTAAACGGTCTTTTCGTGCAGCTTTATATGCCGCCAAACCTTCTGGTAATAAAATTACAGCAGCAATTATAATTCCTACTAAAGATTTTGGTGCGCCAAGATCCATTACAATAGACTCTATAGTTGGAGATAATTTTTTTGATAATAAAACAACTGCAGTTAATGCTATTATTAACAAAACTAAACTTGCAATAGTTGTAATAGTATTTGGTTTTTCTACATATAATTCTGATGCAATATTATCTGCACTACTTTGTGGTAAAAAATAATCGCGATGACGAATAGTTTGTAAAGAAATGAAGCCACCATAAAGGATTAAAGAAATAATTGCAACAAAAATTAATTGGCTCGACGAAAATTCACCTGCACCTTCAGATGTTGTGAAATTTGGTAAAACCATAGTAAGTATAGAAATTGCAACTAGTGTTATTAGTGCAGAAGAAACACCTTGTTTTATGAAATTTTGCTCCTTATAACGAACACCACCAGCTAAAAGACATATACCAATAATTCCTGTCAAAATAATCATAACAGCAGCAAATACAGTATCTCTGGCTAAAACAGATGGTTTTCCTGCGGGTTCGGACATCATTAACGAAACAATCAATGAAACTTCAATTACGGTAATTGCAAGTGCTAAAATTATTGTTCCGTATGGTTCGCCTACTTTATGCGCTACAACTTCTGCATGATGCACCGCTGCTAAAACTGCAGAAATTAATGAAATACCTAGAAATGTTAAAAACCAAGGATTGTCTTTGTAACTATTTGCAATACTTAAAGCGAAAATGGCAATCAAAGGACATAAAATTGTCCAATATGGTAATGATAAATTTAATTTTTTTGAAAGAAAATTGTTTACTTGCATCTATAGATTTGTTTTTGATTTTTACAAAAATAATAAATTAAATTGATAATTGTATTAACTGATTATCATAAATACTAATAATGTTAGTCATGTTTTTTATAAATAAACTTAAAAATTACTAATTCTTATCATACATATAAATTTAATAAAAAACTAAATTTGTAGCATGATAAATATTTCTGAAGAAAAGTTAAAAAAATGGTTTAGTGTTACTTGTATCTGGGAGACGATAAGTTGTGCTTTGTTGTTTTTGGTTGCAATGCCAATAAAATATCAATTTGATTATGTACTACCAATGCCTTTTGCAGGGTGTTTTCATGGATTTTGGTTTACAGCTTACTTACTTTTACTTTTTAGAGTTAGAAAAATTTATAAATGGGATGATGAAGATTTTATTTTTTATATGATTTATGCATTTATTCCATTTGCAACCTTATTGGTGCATAAAGCAATAGAAGAAGATAAAGAGAAAGAAAATAAATAGTAAAAAAAAGGCTTAGTTAAAAACTAAGCCTTTCTTATTTATCCGTAGATTTTTTTCCATTTTGCAACCGTATTTCGACTGATTTTAAATTTTTCAGAAACTTCAATGTTAGTGAAATTATTTAATTTCTGTTCATTCAGAATTTCTAAAATAGAATTTAAATCGTACGATTTATGTTTTTGATTTTTGGCTGTATCATTTACATTCAAAATTTCTGAAATTTTAATCACATTTAAAGCAGTCATTTCTTTTTGTAATAATTTTTCAGTCTGTTTTTGTTTGTCAGGATAATTTCGGTTAATAATATCCTGATAAATTTTTTGGTAGTTTGGTTTTTCCATTGTTTAGGTGTGTTAGGTAGTTAAGTAATATATTTCTTTATCCAGTTATGGATAGTATTTTTAGGTATATTGTATTCATCTGAAATTTCTTGAATTTTTTTATTTTCTTTTGTGTGTAAATCCAACACAAAATCAATAATTTCTTTTGTGTAGACATTTTTTCTGTAATTAGGCAAAGATGTAGTTTTAGGGGAAGTTGAGGTATCAACTTTTCCTACTGGCGCATAAAGTATAATATGTTGCGTGTAAATTCTAAAAAAGTCATATTCTAAGAGTTTTGACCATTTTAGTAAATCACTAGTATCAATAGATGCATTATCATACTGAGTATTGATATCTTTTTCTGAATAAATTTTGAAAAAAGATATAATCCGTTTTGTATCTATATTTAGTTCTTCGACTCTCTTCTTAATAAGAGAACCAATGTGAATTTCTTTCATAGGTAGGTTAGGTTTTGAGAGTGAAATTAATTCGATTAATGTAAATTTAATCAATATTTATTATGTTTCAAAGATTTTTTTTTTAAAAGAGATACCAAGCAAGTCAGAAGTTTAGTTTTAATTAGAAAATTATTTATAATTTTATGCGACTAAATAAAGAAAAATGATTATTCAACCAAGAACAAGAGGGTTTATTTGTATAACGACTCATCCTGAGGGAACTGCAAAAAATGTTCACAATCAAATTGAGTACATAAAATCTAAAAACATAACAGGAGAAGGTCCTAAAAAAGTTTTAGTAATTGGTGCATCGACAGGTTTTGGTCTTTCATCACGCATTTCTGCGGCTTTTGGGTACAACGCTGCAACAATTGGAGTTTTCTTCGAAAAACCAGCTGCGCCTAACAAACCTGGAACTGCAGGTTGGTATAACACAGCTGCTTTTGAGAAAGAAGCACATGAAGCTGGATTGTATGCTAAAAGTATTAATGGAGATGCTTTTTCTGATGAAATAAAAAAACAAACAATCGAATTAATCAAAAAAGACTTAGGTCAAGTAGATTTAGTTGTTTATAGTTTGGCTTCGCCTCGTCGTACTCATCCAAAAACAGGAGTGGTTTATAATTCTGTACTTAAGCCTATTGGAGAGCCTTTTACGAATAAAACAGTAGATTTTCATACCGCAAATGTTACAGATATAACAATTAATCCTATCGAATCTCAAGAAGAAATTGATAATACAATTGCAGTAATGGGTGGTGAAGATTGGAAATTTTGGATAGAAGATCTTAAAGAAGCAGGAGTTTTAGCAGAAGGTGTAAAAACTGTTGCTTATTCATATATCGGACCAGAATTAACGCATCGTATTTACAAAGATGGTGCAATTGGTATGGCGAAAAATGATTTAGAGAAAACTGTTCCAGTTATCAATAATCTTTTGGCGGATCTAAATGGAGTTAGTTATGTTTCGGTAAACAAAGCATTGGTGACACAGTCTAGTTCAGCAATTCCTGTTGTTCCTCTATATGTTTCGTTATTGTATAAAGTAATGAAAGAAAAGGGAATTCATGAAGGAACGATAGAGCAAATGCAACGTTTATTTACAGATCGTTTGTACACAGCTGATGGTAATGTGCCTTTAGATGAAAATGGACGAATCAGAATTGACGATTTAGAAATGCGCGAAGATGTACAAAAAGAAGTAGATGATTTATGGAAAATCGTAACAACAGAAAACATCAACGAAATTTCTGATATTGAAGGTTACCGTAATGAGTTTTTCCAATTATTTGGATTTAATTATGATAACATTGATTACGAAGCAGACACTAACGAATTGGTAACTGTGCCTAGTATTTCATAGTTTTTTATAAAATAATATAATTTTAAAAACCTCGATTTATCGAGGTTTTTTTGTTTTATTTAATAAGATAGAAATAAGAAAACAATAATTAATAAGTTGTTTTATTGTCAATTAATACAACAGAACAAATGAATGATTAATACTTATATATTTATTTTAAATTTTTAATAAAAAAAATATATATTTGACAATCATTGAAAAAAAATTAACATGTCAAATATTTGGGCGAAGAAACCATTGAGTGCCTACGAGGCAGATATCAAGAAAAATGACCTAAAAAAGGTTCTTGGTAAATGGAGCTTAACTGCAATTGGTGTAGGAGCAATTATTGGAGGAGGAATTTTTGTATTAACAGGTACAGGTGCGTATTATAATGCTGGGCCAGCTTTAGCATTATCGTTTATTATCGCAGGAATTGCGTGTATTTTCGCAGCGCTTTGTTATGCAGAATTCGCATCTATTATTCCAGTAGAAGGATCTGCTTATGCATACGCTTATGGTACGGTCGGAGAAATATTTGCTTGGGGACTTGGCTGGTGTTTGATACTAGAATATGCGATGGCGAGTATGGCTGTAGCCGTGAGTTGGTCGGGATATTTTACTAAATTTCTCAAAATGTTTGGTATTCATTTACCAGATTATTTAACATCAGATCCTGTAAGTTATGCAGGCGAAGGTTTTTCAATGAATTTACCAGCATTTATTATTGTTTTATTGGTAACAGGTTTACTTGTAAAAGGTACGAAAGAGGCTGCTAAAGCAAATAATTTAATTGTATTGTTAAAAACAACAGCAGTAATATTTGTTGTAATTGTAGGTGCATTTTACATTGTACCAGACAATTGGATTCCTTTTATCCCAGAACAAAGATTAATAGAACAACCAGACGGAAGTATGGCTTCGGCTTATGGTTTTCAAGGAGTAATTTCGGGTGCAGCGGCAATATTTTTTGCTTACATTGGTTTTGATGCCGTTTCTACACAAGCTGGAGAAGCGATTAATCCTAAAAAGGACGTTCCATTTGCAATCATCACTTCACTGTTAATTTGTACAGCTCTTTATATCGCCGTTTCGTTAGTTTTAACAGGAATGATGCATTATACAGATTTTAATCCTTTGGGTAAATATCCAGAAGCGATAAAAGCTCCTGTTGCTTACGCATTTGAGATTGCAGGGCAACATTGGGCAAGTAACGTTGTTACAATTGCTGCAACAGTTGGTTTAATTTCAGTTGTAATGGTTATGATGATGGGACAATCTCGTATTTTTATCGGAATGTCTAAAGATGGTTTAATTCCAAAATTTTTCGGAGAATTACATCCAAAAACTAAAACACCTTATAAAGGAATCATTTTGTTAGGAATAGTTGTAGCAACAGTTTCTGCATTAACGCCAATCTCTACTTTGGCACACATGACAAGTTTTGGTACATTATTCGCCTTTACAATGGTTTGTATTGCAGTATGGATTATGCGTAAAAAACAACCAGATATTGATCGTCCATTTAAAGTACCAGCTTATAAAATTATTGTAATTTTAGGAGTAACAATTAATGTTTGTTTAATTGCAACTTTAGATAAATTAGCTTTATTACTTTCGGGTGTTTGGGTTGTTTTCGGTATTATAGTTTATTTCATTTACGGTAAAAAACACAGTAAATTAAATAATGGAGAAGAATAAAAAGATCTAATTATAAGTTATAAAAGAAATCCTTTTTCAAGTTTTTTGAGAAAGGATTTTTTGTTTTTAAAAATAGTTAAGTTACAAATATCATTTACTCTGATATATATTCTTAATTTTGCAAACTATTATCTTAGTCACAATGAAAACATTAATACAATATTTAAAACCACATAAATGGTTGCTGATTGCATCATTAATTTTAGCAACAATCAACCAAGTATTTTCTCTTTTTGCACCAGCAGTTACAGGTAATATTTTAGATCAATTGGTTACTCATCCCCATTTTTTTGATAAAGAAGAAAAGTTACCCCGTAATTTGGATCAATTTTTTTATGGAAGCGATGATTATCATGGCGCATTTTTCTTTTTAGGATTATTGATAGGGACTGCTATGGTCAGTAGAATAGCTAAGGCTTTTCAAGATTATGTAGTTAGTGTGATTACTCAAAAATTTGGAGCAAATATTTTTACAGATGGTTTACAACATTCTATGGCGTTGCCGTATCAAGATTTTGAAGATCAAAGAAGTGGAGAAACGCTTTCTATTTTAACCAAAGTAAGAGAAGATTCCGTGAAGTTTATTACCAATTTCATCAATATCTTTTTCGGAATTTTAGTTAGTATTATTTTCGTTTCAGTATATGCCATTCGTCTACATTGGACTATTATGCCAGTTTATGTTGTGGGAATTTTTCTTATCGCTTTTATAACGAATTTATTAAGTAAAAGAATTAAAAAAATTCAGAAAAATATTGTCACAGAAACCACTCAATTAGCGGGAAGTACAACCGAAAGTTTACGAAATATCGAAATTGTAAAAAGTTTAGGTTTAACGAAACAAGAAGTAAATCGACTTAATAATAATACCTATAAAATCTTAGGATTAGAACTTAAAAAAGTGAAAAATATTCGTTCTTTAAGCTTTATTCAAGGAACGATGGTTAATTTTCTGCAACAGTTAATCACGTTAACTTTATTATTTTTAATCTTCAAGGATATTGTTACGCCAGGTCAATATTTATCTTTAATGTTTTATGGATTTTTTATTTTCGGACCAATGCAAGAAATCGGAAATATTATTATTTCTTACCGAGAAGCACAAGCATCTTTGCAGAATTTTGATAATTTGATGAAAAAACCTGTCGAAGAAAAACCTAAAAACCCTAAACAGATTGGTGCTATAAATCAATTAGCTTTCGATAAAGTTTCTTTTAAACATCAATCTGCTAGTTATAAAGCTTTGAATGAAATTACATTTGAAGTAAAAAATGGAGAAACCATCGCATTTGTTGGACCAAGTGGTTCTGGTAAAAGTACATTGGTTAAATTATTAGTTGGATTATATCGTGCGCAAGAAGGAGAAATCTATTATAATAACATCAATGGAAATGAATTTGATTTTGACGAATTAAGAAATCAAATTGGTTTTGTAACCCAAGATACGCAGCTTTTTGCAGGAACAATAAAAGAGAATTTATTGTTTGTTAATCCTAATGCAACGGAAGAAGAATTGCAATTAGCGTTAAAAAAATCTAGTGCCACAACATTAATAAAACGAGCAGAAAACGGAATAAATACAATAATTGGTGAAGGTGGATTAAAATTAAGCGGTGGTGAAAAACAAAGAATTGCTATTGCGAGAGCCTTGTTGAGACAACCTAATTTATTGATTTTTGATGAAGCAACTTCAGCATTAGACAGTATTACAGAGGAAGAAATAACAACGACAATAAAAGAAATTTCGGCAGATAAAGAACAAATCACAGTTCTTATTGCGCACCGATTGAGTACGATAATGCACGCAGATAGAATTTATGTTTTAGAAAAAGGTCAAGTGATAGAGCAAGGTTCTCATGATAATTTACTTGAGGAAAAAGGACTTTATTATGCGATGTGGAGACAACAAATTGGTGAAAGAAAATGATAAGCTGATTTAGTAAGTAAGGTTGTGAGAAATATAAAAGGGGAGTGATTCTATTTGAATTACTCCCTTTTTTTATTATAATTAATTATTAATCCTAAAAATATAAACCTAATATTCGAGTACCGAAAACTTGTAGTTACTTCAAATATTATTATAAACTACGCTATTTTTGCGACAAATCTATACGATACTTGATTCGTCTGTTTCAATTTCTTTTACAATATTCAGCTTAAATGTTAGTGTTTAGTCCCGCTGCGTGTGTTTTACATAAATACCCCCTTATTTCATAATGATTATTTTTTTTGTGTATCATTATTTCAGGACGAGACAATAAAAAAAGTCGCTAATTAGCGACTTTTTATTATTATTAAAATTAGTTTTTAAGTAATTGTTTTCTGAAACGTAAAGCAACTAATCCTGCTCCAATTACCAATAAAGGTAAATAATCGTCGATTGGCGAAGCCGGATCTGGATCATCTGTTCCACCTCCTCCAGTTCCTGGACCAACAGCGTTTGTACTTTGATTATTTGTTTCAAAAAAGGTAATTTCTTTTTCCTCTGCAGATACATTTATCGTACATAATAAAGCCGCTGCAACTAATAAGATTTGTTTGATATTTTTCATAGTGTATATTTTAAAGAAAGTAAATTATTTGTTTACAATTTTTTGTGTTTTAACTTTTCCATCTTCAGTTAAAACTTTTATTACTAAAACTCCTTTTGCTGAAGATTGAATTTGGAAAGAATTAGAATTGATTTTGTTTTTCTCAACTACTCTTCTTCCTTGAATATCATATAATTCTACCGAAACAATTTTGCTTTGTTTAGAATCTACAACAATTGTATTATTTGTATTATAAACAACAATATTATTTTTTGTTAAATCATCTGTAGCTAAAGTTTTATCTGCATATACAAGCTCAAAACGATTATTAAATTCTCCTGCTTTAGAAGCAAATTTATAAGCAGATTCTGATAAATTATATACTTGATTTAATTCTTTATCTTTTAAATAAACAGTTTGATTTTCATTAAATAAACCATCTACTTGCTCAATATTAATTGTATAATTTCCTTGCTCTAAAGCCTCGAAACCTAATTTTACAACATCGTCAGTTTTGAAAGGTAAGCTACGACCTTGAATTGCGTATGCTTCATCATTAATCAATGTGTAAATGGCAGATGATCCTCTTTGCATAACTTTAGCATCAATTTGATTATCGATTCCGTTTGTTGCACCATCCATGTAAGCTAATAAAATTTGACTAACTGGTTTATCTTCTTTTGATAAACTTAACCAAATTCTATTTTTCTCTATAGTTGAGTTTTTATAGAATTTAGCATCTTGTGCCGTTCTCATTGCGTTATTAAAACTAACAGTTGGTGTTGCTTGAGAAAGTCCTACGATAAATCCTTGTCCTAAAGAAATATTTGTTAAACCAGGAATAACACTACCTGCAACACTAAATGCAGCATAATTATTTGCATACTCTGTAGAACCTACAGCAAATTGATGTGTCCAGAAATACAGTGAATTAACACTAGTATTCGCAGCTAAAAATTTCTCTACATTGATATTAGACGCATAAGGATTACCTACAAGATTATATCCACCTGCCGTAAATTGAACTGGAACAGTTATATCTCCATTAAAAGGAACTCCTGTAAATACTCCGTTATGAATTGCGTTCGCTCCTGTTGCTAATGTATTTTTAACACGGATTGAAACTCCTTTACCAGCTTCGAATAATTTTGAATCTGTATCTGAAGTTAAGATTTGACTAAACTCATTTGTTGCTTCATTATATGTCCAAAAACGATTGTATAACGTTTCAGGAGAAAAAGAACGAATTGTTTGTTGCCAAGCTTCTTGTTGAACTGGTGAAGACCAAAACGTCATGTCGTTACGAACCATAGATTGGCTATTACGATTTACAGTAATTGCACCTGAATTTACTACATTTTGATTTTGAATTAAGTTTCCTCCATTCTCAACAACTAATCCTGTTAAACCAGCTTGGTTATCAATTTTTCCATCAACTGTTAAACTACCTCCTGATTTTACAGAAACCGTTCCACCAGCATCAGAAACTGTTAATGTTTTTGCAGAAATAGCTGAATTTACCTCTAAATTTCCTTTTACAATTACATCTTTTGTTAAATCTGCTTCTCCATTTGACCAAGTACCATTTTGCCAAGTTGTAGATGTTCCCATCATACCAAATGATGAATTTCTTGGGTTTGGTGTTCCTGTTTCAAAATCATCAAAATTACTATTCGTATCTATTTTCCCGTTTTCTTTTCTAATTATTGATAATGTATTACTACCTGCAGGAGCTGCTTTTGTCCCTTCATGTGCATTTGCAGTACCGAAACCTACTAAATCTACAAATTGGGTTGAATTATTAGAAGTTGATATTCCATTTGATAGAGCAACTTTACCATTAGTTGCAGAAAGATTAATATCTACAGATAATAAATCTGATATAGGTAAATCTTTCCCATTTGATCCTCCAGCTAATTGAATCAAATAATATTGATTTGGTTGTATATTAAAATCTGGCAATGCTACAAAACCAGAATTGCCAAATGTTCCACTTGCTGAAGAATATTGCACATATAATCCTGATAAATTAACAGATGAAGAAGTTGGGTTATATAACTCTACAAAATCATTTTTGTATGTAGCTCCTGAATTCCCACCACCACCATACACTTGACTTATAACAAGGTGATTTCCATTTGAGTTATCTTCTGTAACAATAAGTTTTACATCTTTACTAAAAGAATTCCAATTACTATCTCCAATATTAGTCGCAGAAATTGTAGTTTCTCCAATTTTGTTTATTGTAATAGTAGATCCTGAAATCGTCGCAACATCTGTATTTGAGCTGACATAAGATAATGCTAAATTAGCATTTGTATTTGTAGGTAATTCAAATGTTTTTATAGTTATTGATTTAGTCATATCAACTAATTCGTTAACTATTTGGTTAGCTTTTGAAATATTAAAAGTAACGTCGGCAGGTGTAGAAATTCCGGTTGCGTTTGTAGCAGTAATTTGAGTTACGAAAGTACCTGTTTGTGTTGGAGTTCCTGAGAAAACACCTTTATCAAAAGAAATTCCAGTTGGTAAAACACCTGTTTGAGTCCAAGATGTAGGATTATTCGTAGCTGTTATTGTACCATCTGTTAATAAAACACCATAAGTTCCTGTAATTGTCTTTGAAGAAACAACAGGAGGAGTATTAGCTACAGTTTCATATGTTAAAGTCAATCCAGTTAATCTTATATGACCTGATGAACCTGTAATTGCATTTTGAAATTGTAACGATGTGATTGCATTTAAATTTTGGATCGTATAATTGTTATTTACCGCAGAGATGTTTGTAGAAGTGGTTCCGCCATCTACAAAATATTTTGCATTTCCAACATTACCGCTAACACCTTTAAAAATAACACTCGTAATTTTTACATTGTTCGTAGTATGTAGAGTTATAGAATTTCCATTAGTACTTCCTGTATATAACCTTAAAGCCCCACTAGTAAATGCTGGTATTGCTGTAGCATTATTTTTCTCAGTTGTGAAGCTTACATTTTCGTCTACATCTCCACTTGTATTTGCAAATGTATAATTTACAGTAGTCTGTCCGAAAACAGAAGAAGATACCAACCCAACTAAGAGTAGTATCCAATTAAAAAAATAAAATTTTTTCATAAATAAAATGTTTTTTTTAGTTTTTCAAAAATAATGTTAATTTTTATATATTACATTAATATAATATTAACAAATGTAATATTAATTCTTAATTTATCTGTTTTTAAACGAATATGTTACAAAAAAAAATCCGCTAACTAAAAAAAGCTAACGGATTAATTTTAAATAAAGGGAAAAAATACTATTTAATAGTATGTATATCTTCTTACACCTGCAATGTGTTTTGCTAAACGCATTACTTGGTGGCTATAACCATATTCATTATCATACCAAACGTACAATACTACATTTTTACCGTCTGCAGAAACAATTGTTGCATTACTATCAAAAATAGATGGAGCAGAAGTTCCTACAATATCAGAAGAAACTAATTCGTTGTTCAACGAATATTTAATTTGTTCTACTAATTCTCCATTTAATGCTGCATTTTTCATTATTTCATTCAGCATTTCTACTGATGTATTTTTATTTACTTCTAAATTCAATACAACCAAAGATCCATTCGGAACTGGAACACGAATTGCATTTGAAGTCAATTTACCTGCTAAATTTGGTAAAGCTTTTGCAACAGCACTACCAGCACCAGTTTCTGTAATTACCATGTTTAGTGCAGCAGCACGTCCACGACGGTATTTTTTGTGCATATTGTCAACCAAATTCTGATCGTTAGTATATGCATGTATTGTTTCTAAATGTCCTTTTACAACACCTAAATTATCTTCGATAACTTTTAGAATTGGTGTAATTGCATTTGTTGTACAAGATGCTGCAGAAAAAATATCAACCTCATTTGGGCTATATTCTTCGTGATTTACACCATAAACAATGTTCGGAACACCTTTTCCAGGCGCAGTTAATAATACTTTATCTGCTCCTTTCGCTGTTAAATGACGAGCTAAAGCTACATCATCTTTAAAAACTCCTGTATTATCAATAATCAATGCATTATTAATACCATAAGCTGTATAATCGATATCTTCTGGTTGAGCTGCAGAAATCATATTCACCGTAACACCATTAACTATTAAAGCGTTATTTTCATGATCTGCAATTACATTACCATCAAAATCTCCGTGAACAGAATCGTGACGTAATAAAGAAGCTCGTTTTTCTAATAAAACAGGATCATTTTTATCGCGTGTCACAACTGCACGTAATCTCATTTGTTGACCTTTCCCCATTTGAGATGCTAATTCGCGAGCTAACAAACGTCCAATACGTCCAAAACCATACAATACAACATCCTTAGGTTCTACATTTTTAGCCTCTCTACTTTCTCCTAATTTATCTTCTACAAATGCTGTTGCAGAATCATAATTACCTAAAGTAAATTCTTTTGCCAATTTACCTACGTCTAATCTAGATGCTGGTAAATTTGCTACAGAAATCGCCTTTGCAATTGCCAAGGTATCATCTATAGCTATTTTTTCACCTACAAATTCTTCAGCATATTGATGTAAATTAACGATGTCACTCACATTTCTATCGACTAACTGATTACGAAAAATTACTAATTCGATTGATTGGTCATACCATAAATCAGATACGATTTTAATGAATTCAACAACCTTTTTACTCATCTCATTAAAAGATGCAAGTTGCTGATCATACGAAGAGTTACTCATTTTAGAAATTGTTTTATTGTGTTTATAAATAATTATTGGCAAAAATAAACAATTATAACGATTTCGTATATTTTTTTTTCAAATACTAACCATTATCATTAATTTCATCAGATAAACATACAAAAATCAATTTATATTGTAATTATTTCTACTAAAGCAAATTTCATTAGAAATCTCAAAACTAAATTAAATTACTGAAATACAATTATTTAAATAAATATTATTTCTATAAAATATTTACTACAACGTTTTCGTTAAAAGTCATTCTAAAAAAAAGAATTTGTAGAAATGAAAAAAGATTCTATATTTGCACTCGCAATAACGCATTAAGTGTTGTTATTGGAGAGTTGGCAGAGTGGTCGAATGCGGCAGTCTTGAAAACTGTTGAGGGTCACACCTCCGGGGGTTCGAATCCCTCACTCTCCGCAAAATAGTCTTGAAACACTGACTGCATCAGTGTTTCAAGATTTTTATATAACTATTCGCACAAAACTGCACAAATTATCTTCGACTTGTTTAAGTATCATTAAAAATTTAATGATATGAGAAAAAATTCATGGACTTTACCAAAAATAAAATCATATCCGATTGAATCGGGCAAGGATTGGTATGTTTGGTTTAGATTTAATGGAGGTAATCCAAAACGATTTTCATCAGGAATAAACGATTCAGATTCATTTGATGAAAGAATGGAAAAAGTTCTTATTTTACAGGATACTATAAAAAAATCTTTAGAACAAGGCTGGAATCCCGACTTAGACAAAACCATTTCCAAAAAACCACAAAAAGTAAAATTTGAAGATGCAATTAATTTTGCATTGGAAAAATTAAAACTTCGCTTATCAGTAAAATCATTCAGGGACTATTCCGGAACATGTAGATTTATAATATCTGCTGCAGAAAAATTGAAATACAAAAACCTTTCTATTGATTCAATTGAGCGTTTCCACGTGAAAAATATTTTCGAAACAATAAAAGAGCAAAGGAAGTGGTCAAATCACGCCTACAATAAAAATTTAGGCTATTTCAAATCTATTTTATCCGAACTGGTTGAATATAATTTAATAAATAATAATCCAGCACACGGCATAAGAACTTTAAAATACGATACACCTCCGACAGATTTTCCAACCGATAAAGAGCAAACGATAATTATTAATCATTTACACGAACGCAATTTTTCATTTCTAAGATTTGTAAAAGCATTGTATCAAACTGGAATTAGACCAGCTGAATTACTGAGGTTGAAAGTTAGTGATGTGGACCTACAAAAGGATATTATTTTACTTCGTCCTGAAGATGGTAAAACAAATAAATATAGAATAGTTCCGATTAAATCTGATTTAAAGACTGATTTGGTTCAAATTTTATTCAGTGTTGATAATGCAGATTTATATTTATTTGGTACTCCACGTTTATGCGGAGGTCGACTTGAAAAATCAGATATGTTTTGTCCTAATTTGTATAAAATCAAACGCGATACTGTAACAAAATACTGGAAAAAGTATGTAAAGGATGAATTGGGTATTGACAAAAAAATGTATTCCTTGAAGCACAAGGCTGCAAATGATATGATGTACGATGGTGTTGATCTTGAAACTATTCAAACAATATTCGGGCATTCAAAATCTAAGACAACTGAAATTTACGCAAATCAAATTAATTTAGTTCGATTTGAGAAAGCAAAAAAAGCAGAAAGAAAGTTCGTTTAAATTATGTAACAAATTTGTTACTCATTTATTTGTAAGTAACAAATTTGTTACTATATTTGTAATGTTAATTAAGTTATTTGATTTATGAAAGTGTCCGAAATGGTGAAAATCCTAAAAAAGGACGGCTGGTACATTTTTAGAGAGGGTGGTAAACACACTCTTTATGTTCACCCTACAAAGGGTGGTACTGTAATTGTACCTCGACACCCGTCAGCTGAGTTGAAAAAGGGTACTGAACAATCAATTCTTAAGCAGGCAGGGTTAAAATAACCCTGCTTTATTTTATATGCTTCTGAAAATTAATAGCTTATTAATAAAAAAAATAAACAAACAACTAACTAAAGTAAGAATGAAAGTAACAATTGTATTAGAAAAAAGTACTACAGGATATAGTGCTTTTTCAAATGATTTACAAGGACTTGTTACTGTTGGGGATTCTATTGATGAGGTAAAAGAGAACTTCAAAGAAGTAATAGAATTACAAGCAGATTATTTAAACGAAATCGGGAACAAAGATGAAGCACAAGAATTATTGAATGCGGATCTATTCTACTATTTAGATTTAGAAACTTTTTTTGATTATTATTCAATGTTTAATAAAAGTAAATTAGCTGACTATCTAGGAATCAATCAAAGTTTATTAAGACGAATGTCTAAAGAAAAAAACGTAGAATTATCTGATAAAAAAGCTGAACAAATCGAAAATGGATTACATCGTTTAGCAGATGAATTAAAAGAAATTCATTTTGCGTAGTAATTACTCTACAAATCTTTTATATTTTTACAACAATAAAGGAATACTTTATAAAATCAAATAACAGAAAAAATTAACAAATTAATGCCTTACTAAATAGTAAGGCATTTTTCTTATTAAATATAAATCTGTCCTTTTTCATTTATTATTTTAATGAATTCAATTCCATTATCGTACATATTTTTTGCTTCTTCTTTTGTAAGATAAATACTATACAATGTTTTTCCTCCTACTACTGTTTTCAAATGGTATTTTCCAATTCTTTCTTCTATCTCTAATAATCTATCATTGATATAACTGTTTTCTTCATTTTCATACGTGATTATTTCGTAATTTACAGAACTTAGATTTTCAGCTATTCTAAGTGTATTTAATTGGTAATTATATAATATAACTGTTTTCTTATTATTATATATACACCAACCTAAAATTTCATATCCTAACTCTTTACCATCTGTAAGCGAAATTGAATAAGTCTGCTTTAATATTGTATTTGTAATTTTTGTCTTTTGAAGTTTTACTTCAGCTTTTTGTAATTCTATTTCCATATTAATTCTATTAAAAATTTATAAATTCTTTTTTTATCCATCCTGTTACAGGCTTGTTGTTTACATCTTTAGTCAGTATATAAATCCATTTATAATTACTTTTTATGATTGTAATTTCATTATCTCTAGTTAACAATTGCAATGTTTTTGAAGTGTTTTTAGGTTTAGATTTTAGATATATTGATTCAGGTTCAATATGAAAAACTAAATGTTTTTCATATTGAAGTTCATTTTTAGATTTGTCAGACTGATAATTAATAACAAGTCCAATAACACATTGTAATATTAATGAGTTGACTACAGTTTTAATATTTTGATCAGGATTTAAATGGATTGAAAAATAAAGAACATAAAACCAACTTAATATTTGAGGATTATGAATGAATTCGTTCAGTTTTACAGACACATTTTTTGATAAAATATCAATTTCATCATCATTGTACTCTAATTCTTCTGCATTAATCGTTTCTATAAATGTAATAGTAGCGAATCCCGAATCTATTCCAATATTTTTAAAATTATCCTGAATTAAATTAAATCTATTCTCATTCAAGTTTATCAAATAATCAATTTTAGAATCTTTAATTATTGAACTAACTTTACTCCATAATGAAGTTTCAAGGACAATATTATTGTTTTTTAAATTATTGATTACTTTTTCTAATTCAGGATTAAATAATCCTATTGATTGATATATTTTTTTATTATTTTTAAATAATTTTGCAAACGTATTTTCTTGATTAGGTATTGCAGTATTCAAGTTTTCCATTAATTTACGATAAGGAGAATACATATCTTTTAACCCATCTAGGTTTTGTAAATGTTCGTTTAATATTTTCTGTGCTGGTGAGATATAAGTCAAGCTTTCCGTCTTAAACTTATTCGATTCGAATAATTCTTTCATTTTTAATAGCGTTGAATGCAAGTATAGTGATTATTTAAGATATATTTTCTCAAGATAAGTTAAGAAAAATTGTTAACTTTAAGTAAATCAGCATTATGAAATACATCTACTTACTACCTATTTTATTGTTTTCTTGTAATAATCAAAAAGAAAAGGATAGACAGTTAATTAAACTAAATGAATATGTGCAAAATCAAAATACACTTCTAATAAAACAAAAAGAAATATCCGACTCTTTATAAATAGAACTTGATAATTGCAAATTAAATTACAAAGCATTAGATGACGCTACAAAATAAAAAAGTGATCAAATTTGACCACTTTTAAAAATAGAGGGTAAATACCCTTTTTATGTTATTTAACCTCTGTAAATAGGTTTAAAAGTAAAGGTAAATTTACCTTTTCCTTGTAAAGTATCGATAACCTAAATAAATTATAAAGAGTGCAGACGCAATCAAAACAATCATAACATTCCAAGTAGGTCCAGCTGATTCATTTTCTTTTGATTTATCAATTTTTGATTTTGATTGTTCTATTTTAGTTTTAACTTCTGAATTAGAATTCACATTAATTTGCTCGTTGATATTTTCAGTTTGATTTTTATTATTAATAGAATCCCCTTTATTCTTTTTTTGATTGAAATTAATATCGCCTATTCCAGATACTTCAATTGTATTGTCTGTAAATTTTAAAATCAATTTATCATTTAAAGATTTACCGGAATAACTGACATCAATATTTTGCATGTAATTACTCCAAGACATCGAATCAAAGCTTGATACTTTATTGTTTATAATAACATTTGAAATAGAATCAATTTTATTAATTTTCAATTCTTCCTTTTTGAAATCTTCTTTAGATTTTTGGACTGAATTTTTAGCTGTTCGACAATTAAATATAATTGCAAAAACAAATAGGATTGCCAAAAACAATCCTATTCTTAATTTATTATTTTTTCGCATCAGGAAGATTTAAAAGATTATAATAATGTTGTGTTCGTTCGTAACGCAAAAGTGCATGCATCATAGCTTTTCCGTTAATCGCTAACGTTACAGTATTACAAGATTGACGCGACACGTCTTTCATTTTTCCAAAAACATTTTTTGACTTCAAGTAAAAAATAAACGCTTCAAAATAATATTTATCCCAAACAACATCAGGATTAGTCATAATAGATTGATCCTTTAAATGATTTGCCAAATCTTGATGCTCTTCACGTCCTGTCGTTTGACCTGCAGCATTTCCACGAAACAACCAACCATCACCAATTTTAGTATTACCAAGTTTATAACCTGGTTTACGATTTTTATCATCGTAAACTTTGTTGAATATGATTTTTTGGCGTTGGATTGATAAAGACTTTTCATTAACTCCGCGTCCATCTGCATAAGCTTCTTGCGGTCTATCACGATAATAAGAGAATGTGGAACGCAATAATGCAACCGAATAGTTTCCACTTTCTCTTTTTAATTGAAAAAAGTCAGATTCAACAGAGCCTTGTCCTAAAAAGTGTGCAGCTTCAAAAATTGTCATTTTAAAAACTTCACGCATTTTCTTAGCGGTTTTTTCTCCTAATTTTCCATCAGGAAGTAAACCATTGTTTTTTTGAAAATCTACTAACATAATTACTCTTGTTTATTTTTTAGTTCCTCAATTAATTCTTTGTTTTTTAGAATAATATCCAATAGTTGTTTTGCAGATTTATCGACCATTCTCCTTTGTTTCTGATCTGCTTTTTCTCTTATAGATAATCCCTCTGTAAGTAATAATGCTAACATCATTAGAATTGTCATTATTGGAAGATTTAGAATTTCAATGTACACTCCAAATGGATTAAACATATCTGCAAACAGAAAAAGAAGCATTAAAGAATAATAGAATGTCATTTTTTCAAATGTTTTCCGAATACCATATGAATGAGTGTATTCACCTAATGATTTACTCTTTCTAATCCCAAAAAATAAATCTATACCAACTGAAATTCCTACCGCTACCCAGCACGAAAAAATAATCTGAAATTCAAGTATAATTTGATTAAAGTCTTTATTTATGTAATCTAATATCATGTGTTTTAAGTTTTAATTTATTGAGCGTCAACTTTGTTTAAAAAATAGGTAAATTAATGTAAACCCAATTATTACCCTCTGTGTTAAAAATTACATTCTCGGCATTGACAAATATCAAAGAAGCATTGGTTATATAACCTCGACCCGTTACAGGATTAATTGTATCTTGATAAAAAACGTCCCAATTATAGCCGTCTTTTGAAATTAATATTTTTCCTAAAATATTTTTAGAATTGGCTATATCTATGTCATGCCACCCTATAAGTGCATATACTACTCCATCTTTCCTAACAATTGAATTTCCTGCGTATAAACCAGCTTCTTCCATTTCATTGGATTCGTGATTTGTTACATCTATAACCCATTCTACTATAGGCTTACTATTTTTATCGCCTCTATTATATCTATAAATTCCCGCTCTTTCGGAATCGTGGTTAAATAATACATAGTCTTCGGTCACTAGTATGCCTGTAAATTGAGTGTGTATCGAATTTACGCCTTGCTCACTTTTGTAAGGTACTTGCGATTTATTCCATGAATTACCTAAGTCGTCAGAATATAGCAGATAAGTGTTAGTGTAGCCGTCACCCGTACTAACCCATATTCGATTGAAAATATAGTCGTAAGCAGAGCCGTGTATATGTCCATTATTTAACCAAGTGTTATAAGGAGGATTGTAAATATTTAATTTTTCATCGAAAGTTTTCCCAAAGTCTTCAGAAACCCAAAGCCTACCAGCCACGCCTTGCGTGCCATAATCGTTAATCACTACTATATTTTGATAGAAAGAAAACCCCCAGCCTAAAGAGAAAGTAACATAAGAATTAGCAGGCCCGTGGTTCATATTTAATACCTCTTCGACTTCCCAAATTCCGTTGTTTTTTTCGGCTCTATATAATACTTTTTCAGCATACGTATAAAATTCCTCTTTAATTTCGCCCTGGATATATAAAACCCCGTCAGCATTTACTATCATTTTAGGATCTATGTAACCTAACTTTTGATCGGTTATACTAAAAAGTTCTCTATATGTTAATCCGCCATCAGTACTTTCGAAAATTGTGTTAATATTCCCCGTTTTTTCATACCCGAAAATAACGCCGTTTTTTGGTGTATTTGTAATTTTCTCAATTCGCCCCTTGTTTTTCAAAACGCTATAATCTCTGTTAGAAATTAAATAGTTATGTATTAAATTGGCTTTATTATTGGCTTCTATTACTCTTTCCCAATCGTCTAATTCTTCTGACTGTTTTTTGAAAGAGACACCGTTTTTAAGCTTGAAATCTTCCCCATTTTTAAAACCTTGCCAAACGGTAGGATATGTGTTAGAATCATCCTTATCTATATAGAATATTTTAAAATAAAAATTATTGGCTACACTAGCTTGAATATACATAGTGTCCTCTGTCGTGATAAAATAATCAGCTATAATTACAGCTTCCGCACCAGTAGGTCTTATAACGGATTTAATGAATCTCTTATTAGCGTCATATAAAGCTACAGAATAAATTAAACTTAAATAGCCTACGTAACCTATAGTAGAATTAGGTTTAACTTTAATTAAGCCTGTTCTATTCCAGGAATCACTATTATGTAAACTTCCGTCAAAAGCTACACCCGAACCACTAATCAAGTTTACTTCAAGTTCCTCGTAATCAAAGATTTTAGGACGAGCTTTTTCGGTATTATTAATTAGTTTAAATTCAGATGAGTTAGCTATATTAACAACTAATCTTATAGTGGCAGCATTTTCTGCCAGGACTTCGAATTGATAGAACCCGTTAATGCCTCCGTGGTTAATTTTTTGAACTATCCGACCGTATTTATCGTAGATGTGGGCTAAATCAAAATACGAAGAATTAGCGGTATTAACCCCTACATAAGTTAACTGCATTTCTTTAACTACGGGTATAAAATCCGTTATGGAATATTCCGTATCAGATACTTGAGAATTATCAGTAGCTAATATTTTATTAGGAAAAACAATGTCGTGAAAATCGGCAATAATTTGATACTCTCCAATGTGATCAGGCTTAACCGCGTAATTAGTAATATCTAATATCGCATTTTCTTGGAATGGATAATTAACTATTTCTTGAAAAGTATCGGCTTCTGAAAAGTCTACAAATAAAATTCCTTCGCACAAGGCACTCGTTAAAGGAATTTCATTTACACCTATTGAAAGGGGATAATTAACTATGCTAAATATATTAGTATTGTCCTTGTCTCTTATAACTAAGCTTAATTTGGAATTAAATGAGGTGTAGGCTAAAGTTTGAAGCCAAAACCCCCTTCCTTTCCATAATCCTTTTAAAGACAAACTCTTAAAAGCATTTTTATTTTTTAAATTATCTGTAACTATTAAATTATAAGTACTATAATTATTTACATCAAAATGCAATTCATTAGAATTTTGCATCAATTCCTTAATGAAAGAAGTATTTTCATCAAGAAACTTGACAATTTTATTCAGTTCTGATGCTTGAAGATATTCATTTGGATCATCTCCTTGAGGAATTGGATTTCTATCGATATGTTCAGGAATTTCAGTCGGAATTCTTGAGTTTATTTCTTCGGTTGAAAACTCTTTCATTTGTTAAATAATTTTGTGATAAAAAATAAATTAAGTGTTGTTTGCAATGAAACTTGTACTAAATACCAAATGAAATAGATAAATATTGGAATGTGTAGATCAAACAATAAATCTACACAAACCAATAAAAACCAAAACGCAACAAAAGAAACAAAATGAGAAAAACACAGTTCACAATAACCTAATATTTTGCTTAAAAAAAGACCTTTTTTAGTTCCTGAAATATCCCATTTTCTAAGAGTTTTTTGCCAGTCGAATAATAAATCCAACCATTGCCCCTCTTGAATTGACATATAAAAGATGAAGCTAAATGAAGCTACGCCAAGTAAATAGAATATAATTAATATTGTTAATAGCATGTTTTATAAGTTTTAAAGGAATAAAATCCTTGTAGTTCATTATTTGGGTTAAATACTTGAATTAAGTATGTAAAATCTTCATTCAGTTTTTCGTTAATTATTAATTCCTCGTTAGCTTCATAATTTTTCTTCACAACTTTTACGATGTTCATAAAATTTATTTCAATTCGCCACTCTCCAGGAATATCTGCTTTTATACCAATTGGAATTGGTTCGCATGCACTAAAGCAACCTAGTTTTATTGCATTTTTTATACATTTCATAAGCAATCTTTGCACGGGTTACAATCAAAACAATCACGGTCATTTGGCTGAAAATTTTCAAACATTGTAAAACCTATTTTTATCAATGTTTTATTTCCTAATCGTGCTAAAATATTTTTTTGTGCATCTGATTTAAGGAATGAATATTCCGAAGTAATTACTTTCTCATTTGTAATAAATGCTCTGTTTATTTCAATTTCGTTGAAAGTTCCAAGCGCATTTAATAAACATTTCAATAATTCATTTGGATTAGCATCTGAAACTACAGCTACTAAAACAACTGGATTTTTAAGTTCTAAATTGGAAAGATGGGCCACAATTTCATTTGTTTTTGAAATCTGAATATTTCCATCATTTCGTAAATAGAAGTAATTCCCGAATCGATCATCAACACCATAAGCAATCGAAGTATCATTTTCGTACGAAACAATTCTTTCGGCAGTATAATCCAAGAATAAATCTGAAAATCCATTATCAAAGAATTTCAATTTATTTAAAATATTGTCTTTTATTTCAGATTGATTAATCAGCATAAAAAATGGATTTATGTATTTTCTTCAAAGCAGTAACAACACGTTGTTTCATTTTTAAAACTTCATTATCTGATAATTTAAAAATTGCTTTTCCGTATTTATCTTCTAATTTTTGAGCCTTATCGGCATTTTCTTTATCAGTAAAACCAATTACAAAACCATTTGCGTCAACATTTGATTGAATTGATTTTCGTAAATCTCCTGAATAAACCAAATTCACAGATTCATTTTTCAAACCTTGAACTTGTTTTAATTCTTTATAACCACTTTTTAACTTCATTGTTTTTCCGCTTTTGCTTGTTGAAGTAAAAGCAGCCTTTTTTACAAATTGCTCCTTTGTAGCGTTCATTGGTTTTTCTGAATATTCACCTATTTTTGATTCGTCAGAATCTAAACCTTTAGTGAAAATTCTATTTTTATATTCATTAGTTATTGATTCGGCTATTTCAGGATATACAGTTTCATTCAAACGTTTTGGTAAACTTTCTTTTAAGTATTGAATTTTTTTTATGTAATCCTGAATTTCCATTATACGTTAACTACGATTTTCACTTTTTGACAATCGATACAATCAGTATCGTTAATTAATAAATTTGGCACACTTTCAACAAAAGCATTCCAAGTTTCGCGGTATTCATTCTCCAGTTCAATAGATAGTTTTTCTGCTTCATCACGTCCGTAAATAATGAATGAATTGATTCTATCATTATGGATGCGTTCTTTCAAAATATTTGCACGTGTTTTAAGAAAAATAATTTTTCCAACATACGATTTAGAGTATCGACAAAGCAAACTTTCATAATCACATTCACACGTAAATACAGCGTTAATTCCGAATCCCTCGCGTTGAACTTCATTACCATTGTTATATCCTTTCACATATCCGCATTCGTTAGGAATAGTACCGCCACAACCAACTAAACACGTTAGATTTGATGCGTAAGTAGGAATGTTATCTAAATAGATATTTACTTTTGAATTTTCAATTCTGTGATTGATTGAAAACTTATTTATTTTTCCTCCGATTAATTGGATAGGAATTTGTTTTATTTCTGAACCATCTTGAATAAACAAATTTGTATTTGTATGATCTGAAATAGGATAAATCAAAACATCTTGTACAACAAGTTTTTTGATTGAATTTGGTCGATGATTTTTTAAATTTCTGTTGATAGAGATTCCTTGTTTATTATTCGCTGTATTTGTGTACGAATTATTGAATTCTCCAGTAACAATTGAAGTGCTGAAAATTTTAGTTATCAAATTATTAGTATTCAATAGCGCAATGAAATCATTAACAATATCCCTTGTCGCATTTGATAATTGCTTTTTCAAAAATTCATAACCATTTGGAGTGTCTGAATTTGCAATTTGAGCAACATTGGAAAGATTAATTTCAGGCGCATCAAGAATATCATAACCACTTGAACTAATAATTTTTTCATTATTACAAGGATTAGAAACTGAAACTATATTTGATAAGCAATTAGTCATAACTTTTTATTAAAAAACCCGCCCGTACTCATAGTAACTAAGATCAAGGCGGGTACAATCAACACTATTATATTTTTTACACTTGTTTTGTGAATGCAATTTGAATTATATCATTGATATTACCAGTAATTGGCGAATATCCTTGATAAGTGATTTTAGTACCACTAACCGCAAATTGATAAGTTCCAGCTGAATTTAAAGCAGCTGCTAAATCATTAATATCATTAATGTTTGCTTCAACTCCGAAATCTGTAGAACCTAATTTAATTGTGTCTACAAATTTTGGATAACAATCTGCTGGAGGTGTCCACTCAAATACAGATTTTTGAATTGGTGTAACTGGTGTTACATCAGGACAAACAGTAGGCGCAACTTGGCAACTATTGAAATGGAATACTCCATTTACAGAAGCGTCGTTACAAACACGATCAGGCATAAAGAAAACATCCCAAAATAACCCAAATTGAAAACGCCATTCACCAAATTTATTACCATCTGCACAAGGTTCGTGTACTACATCTAAATCCCACATTAAACCAGTAACTGGATCTATGATTGAACCAAAATAAATATTTTTACCATTACCTTGACTGAATAATCCCTCAATATCAGTAACAGACAAACCTTTTAAATCAGTTGACCATCTATCTGTATTTTCAGTATAGGATACAAATTTTAAAACTTGCGGGTCGAATGCAATTAAATGTTCTCCACCTCCAAATGCTTCATTTACTGCATTGTCATAGAAATAGTTATTGTAAGGCAACCCAGCGGTATTTATACCATCTTGATTTTGTCCTGAAATAGGAAGTAATGAACGAACAAATTGAACCTGAGAACCACCAATAACGATTGGTTGATTTAATTCTGCGTTTGAAAATGTATTTGCGATTACAACATTTCCGAAAGGGTCAATTACTTTCTTTTCTACATCAAATAATGATACAACTTTACTTTGTGAACCATCAGGAAAACGTCCCATATTTTTAATAAAGTACGCAATTAACTGAATGTTGAATGATTTTCGAGCAGCTGCTAAAGCATTCGAAAACATTTCCATAAAGTAGCTATTTGGCGTTATTCCATCTAAATCGTGTAATTCTTTTGCAGAAATTGCAAATACAGGTGATTTTGAACATTGTTTGATGTAATAATCTTTTGTACTTGGTTTTAATGTAGTACCAGTATCGCAAATAGTTTTAGAACAATCAAATTCTAATTCACAAATAGGAGGAAAATATTTTGCAGTAAATTTTCGTGCACCATTTTCATTTTTATAATCACTTTGTTGAATAGTCGTATTCATACGTGATGCAGCAATAACTGCTTCTGAAAATTCATGTCGAATTGCACTAGTCAAAGACCAATTGCGTATCCAACGTTGTACGTTGATATGAAATTTTTTCATTATGATAGATTTTTAAATACTTAAAATGTTTTGTGAAGTTTTTAGGCACTTCGAAAACCTACCAGTATGGTTTTAGGACTTTACATACAACGTCCACAATATTTTTGAACCTTAGCTAATTATAAATTAGCTAAGGCATCGTTTGTAGTTTTATCAATTCCAGTATTACTGAAAGATGATTGGTTTTGTTGATTACCGCCTTTGTCCGTTTCCGTTTCATCGTGACGATTATCTTTTTTTACAATACCTAAACCTGTTAGATATTCAGTTGCAAAATCAGATGGATTTAAGAACTTATTGTTATCAACAATTATTGGTTTTTCAATATTTTCTTTATCTCTAAATTCTAATTCATTTTTTTCATTCATCATTAAATGATATTTTTCTGACATTGCAGATTTCAATAAATTAGTTCTAATCGAAACATCTCCATCAACTAAAGGAATAGTAGGAAGTATTTTTGTTGTCAAATAATCAGAAATACGATAATCAACTAATTTATTATCTGATAAACTCAAAGCAGTCTGATGATCTGTTTTTAATTTATCAATTTCGACTGTATGCTCTTCAATCGCTTTTATCAATTGACCTCTTAATTCTTCCGAATCTTTACCTTTATTGGCGTCAAGAATTTCAACTAATTTTGAAATTTTATCTGCATCGGATAAATCTTGTAAATCAACTAAAGGGATTTGATTATTAGAAGCTTTACGAATATATCCGTTCAGCTTTCCTCCAAATTCTCCCGCAACTTCTTTGATTTTATTAGGAAGTACAGATTCATTGAATTTTGTTAAATAAATCGGTTCTTTGGTCGCAATAAAACTATTTAATGTTTCATCTGCATTAAAAGTCGAATCAGCTTCTTCAATTGAATTAACTATCTCCACAGCTTGTGCAATTCCCAGTCCTGAAAATACTGCCTGAATTTGTTCCTTTGTTAGTTTCATATAATGTTGTTGTTATTGATTTTTTTTTAAAACTTTGAATTTTGATTCATCGTTATAATATTTTTCAGCCGCGACTATTGAAGTCTTGAATTGTGTTCCTTTATCAGTTCCATCAAGAATTTCAATTAAACACTCGCCAAAACCTAAAGGAATATCACTTTGCTTAGTTTCAATAATCTCAGGTTTTAAAACTTCTTCTTCTTGTTTTCTTTTTCCCATGACTATTTGAAATTTGAAATTATTCTTGCTGTTTTTTCGCTTACAGAAATATTGTAATTCAATCCTTTTACCTCAACCGTACCATCAACTGCATTTTGACGCAATGGTTCAGTTTTTGGCTCAATAATCTCAGCTTTCAAAGGCTCAACAGTCGCATCGTTATTTTCCGTTGTAACTTCCGTTTGGTTATTTTCTAAAACAACTGGCTCTAAAACTTCGTTTGTAGTTTCAGTATTTTGAGTTTCTAAATTCTCAACAGTCGCATCGTTATTTTCCGTTGCAACTTCCGTTTGATTATCTTTTTTCTTAGCCATAGGGATATTATTTATACAAATATAAATATTATAAATATATTAATCAATAATATTAATTTCTTTTATTAACTCTTCAACTGATTTTGTTCGAATGTAATCCTTTGACTTGTCGATTATAATAGAATTAATTTTGTTTTTAATTCGAATAGATTCAGTAATGTTATCATCTGTAATCAATCCTAATTCTTTTGAAAGTTTAATTTCATCAAGCGTTAATCCAAAAGTCTTATCAAGATTGGCATAGATTTGATTTATTTTTAAATCAACATCATTTCCTTTATATCGTTTATTTACAAATTCGTTAATCAAATATTTTCTTACATGAATAGGAGTACCATTGGATTGAGCAGTAGATAATTCGTCCAACAATTCTTGTGCATTTTGCGTTTCGAATTTGTAAGGCTTTTGAAGTGTGTAACCTCCTTTAACCTTTTTAGAATCAGGACTTCTGTAACTAATGAAACATTTTAAACAAAAGTCTTTTAACTCAAATAATCTATCCGATACACTTGAAGTGAATTGATATAGATTATCGCGATCAATTGTTTTTGCAAGCCCGCTCTGCGCTTCATCAACTTTTAATAAATTCAACGCATCAAGAATGCTATTAAAAATATCCTTGTTTTTATTACGATGATATTGATTAATGCCAACATCAGGATTAATAATTTTAACCATTTGCTTGTCCATTTCTTCAACAGGAACTTCATAGCGTTCAGCTGGATTAATGGAAATTTGCTTTTTACCATGACAAGTTTTACATTCAACTTGTTTAACACCATTTGGATATAAATCGCATATTTCAACATCTGCCTGTGTAGATCCAATTCCGTTACACGTTGGACACTCTACCGTTGCCTGTTGTATGTAAGGATGTGAAGCTTCTTTATCAATTAACTGCTCAGAAGAATAAGAAGAAATAAATTCGTCAGCGATAGGGATTGCATCGTCTACAAATGATTTATAAAAACCATTGTTTGCAAATATTCCACCTAATCTTATTGCGGGAATATATCCGAAATCGTGATGAAAGTAACCATCTTCTTTTGTCCATTCTGATTTTTCATTTTTACGAAAACGAATTATATCCTTTTCATTAATCCAAAAAATATGTTTGTCATCGTTAGATTTAAAGATTAAATCTTTATCATCTTGATGTAGAATTTTCGTAATTGAAACATAATTAAATGAAACTTCTAAAGGATTAGTATTGTTTTGAAGTTCATTTTTATGTTTTGACGGAATTACCACTAAATATCCGTTCGGGTCCTCAAACAATGTTTGAAGAAAAATGTTTTTGAATAATGATAGAAAATTATTCTTTTCTAGGAAGTTGTTTCCCTCTAAATAATCTGAATTTTCTTTATCATCAATTTTCAATGTATGTTTCGTGTCCTGATAAATCAATCCTCGCACTACATTAATTAATCGTTGAAATGCTGATTTTGTAAGTGGTTTATATTGGCTGTAACGCCAATCTCTCGTAACTTCTTCCTCTCGCGGATGTCTTGAAAGTAGAAATTTTTCAAATAAGTTTTGATAATTATCATCAATGTAACCTGGAGGATATATTTTTCCGTTGTTACTTCTGTTTGATAAATCTTTGAACGCTGGACGAGCTCCTTTTGTGTGCAATGTTATTGCATAGTAAACGTCCCTAGCTTGTTGATACGAACTAGGAACGCTTTGATTTTTTATTATTTCCTGTACTTTAGAAATATTCATTACCATTTACCAGCTAATGCAGCAACTTCATTTAAGTTAATAATTGGCTTGTATTTCATAGCTAACGGATCACCTTGAAATGTTAATGTACCGGCTTTAATTTCAATCGCACCTCCTTTTGATAAATTCTCAAAATTTCTGTGCATTTGAAAAGTTGCTGGTAAACCAATTCCGTAATCATCAACTGGCGCAACTAGATCACCGTTATTCATTACGAAAGCGTAATTTAATTGTGATTTATGCTCTAATTTATCTTGCCAAAAATCGTAATCGACAAATAAATTTTTTGATGCGCCGTCAGGAATCTCAACCTTGATTCTATCTTCAAATGTAATTTGACGCTCTACAATTTCTTGTTCGGCTGGTCTGCTGTCTGATAATTTACGTTCTTCGTAAGTTGGGTCAGCCACTGTTACATTTACTAATTCATTTGAAAAAACAATAGCTCCAGCAGTCACTAATGCTTCTAAAGCAGTAGATGTTAATGGCTGAGGAAGTTTAACATCACATTTATAAAATGCTAAACAACGGATATTTACCTTTCTGTACTCAATTCTACAAGCAACAGCTTTAACGTCTACCAGTTGAAAGTCAGCACACGCGGTTGGACATATTGACATAAGTAACAATTTTAAAATTAAACAATTATACCTACAAATATAAATAATATTAATATATTAATTTGTATTATTAATTAAATATTACAATCCTGATAAGCATTGAATCTCAATTTTTGATTTGATAGAGTTATTCCATCTGAGTTATATAAAGTAAATTCTATTGTAGCTGTCGAATAAGCTTCATTAAGACAAGGACGTAAACACATTTTTGCATTACAACCAATTTTACCTTGTGAATTCAAAGTAAGTGTACCATCTTTTGTTGCTCCATTTTGAACAGTTCCCCAAGTAAAAGCAGATGCAACAGTATCTGTATTAATCACAAAATTAAAATTATGGCCTACAACTTCGATACACTTCATTTGAAATTTTACAATTTCGTTGGGTTTTCCGATAATATCAAAATTAATTTCTTCACCTTCGTTTCCACAAGTTGCAGGATAAACACCTTGAATATTTGTAATTTGTAAATCCCGTACAATTACCTCTTTGTATTTAACAGAAAGAATATTAGAAGTCGCAGTGTTATTTTTTGAATCAGTCACTTTAACTCTGTAATAATAACTTGTTGGCTTTGTTCCAACAACCTGAACAATTTGATTTGTAATAGCACTTTGTACACTCCAATTTACATTATTACTAGAAACTTCTAATTCAGTTAAAACAATGTCATTCTCTGCGTCAGTTGCATTAATAGCTATGTTTAAATTAAAATTATCAGTTGTATATTCTTTATCAGGACTAGAACTCATATCGGTCCAATGAATATTAACTAAAGGTGGTGTATCATCATCTCCGCCGCCACCTCCACCATAACATGGAGAATCAAGAAAACTAGGAGTTGAAAGAGTTCCATCAGCACAAACGGTTTTAATCTCTGCTGTGTATTCTTCTTCATCAAGATTTGTGATTGTAAAAATGTTTGTAGTTGGATTTGGTAGAAAATCTAACCAAGATCCGTTCGGTTTCTTTTTATAACGAACACGAAAACTCATTCCATCTATCAAGACTGGATTAGCTACTTTTATTTCCCAATTAAATGACATTTTTATTATAATTTAAGTTTAACGAAATTGATAAATAACCTTTTGAAAAATCAAGATTTTCAGAAGTATAAAAAATAGTTCCATCGTTCATAATAACAATATCATCGCTATTATTTTCGATGTTGATAGTTTGATTTGGTGTTACATTTGCACTCAAAACTCCTATAGATTCTGTTATAAAGTTTTCTTCTGAAGTAATTGTTTTATTTTCAATTGTAAAATTCAACGTAACATTTCCGAACTGATCTACTTTGATAACAAAACCATTATTTATAGTCCAGTTTTCAGCTAACGTAATTGAACCGTTTTGATTTTGAATTTCTATACATTGAGATGTAATTTGTGTAGGTTTAAAACAACTTTCAACTTCATAACAATAACCAGTAATACCATTTGGAACAACACACATACCCTCAATACCATCACAAAGATTATTTGGTTTAACACAGTCATCACGGCGAACATATATGCGATTTGGTGGTGTGAATTCCCAATAATGGATAAAACTAGGTACAGTACCGTATGTATCAATCTTGATAACCGAAATAGGAGTACATTCAATTTTGGTTACATCAAATTCTTCAACCGAAATTATATCAGATAAAGAATTAAAGTAATTCATCAAATCTTGAAATAGAAAACCAATTAATTTTCCGTTTTCATCGTAATAAGCTTGGTCTTTTGTGCCACCAAAAATGGCATAGTAATAACAAAGCATTGTACAATCTTCCTGACAACTAAAATCATTGACAATTACTTTTTTCTCTAAATTTGTATCAAGCAACCAACTACAAGTGTTTCGAATTGTATCTTTTTTGAAGATTGAGCCTTTTTTATGGATGTATTCGTTAGAATCTACATAAATTCTTTTTCCACTAAAAATAAATTCTATCTCATCAGATTTCCATTGTGGAAATTCGATAAGACCAGTAAATTTATAAACAGAAGTATAATCAACACGTTGTGTGCGTCCTAAAAATGAAACTTCCTTTTCAAATTCTACAGGTTGTTTAACGATTTCAGATTCTATCCATTGAGTATTTGAATATTTTAAATCAGGATCATTTCCTTGAAAATTTAATAATTCCTTAGGGTCGCCGTAATACAAACCTGTTACATTATCCAAACACTCGTATACACTTTCAAGACGAAGCATAGGAAGTTTGCAACCAGTTTCATCAACTGCATAAATTGCGTAAATAGGTAAAATCTTTGTTGCACCACCGCCAAGAACCCCAGCCAAAGGAAAAGCCAAAGCCATTGAACGCGCAATTTCAACACTAAAAATCTGATTACAATCAAAATATAACTGCCATTTCTTCGTGCCTTGTTGGTAAATAGATTCAAAATGATTTGGTAGTTCTGTTGGATTCCGAACATAATCCAAACCATTTAATTTGATAAAACTTTTTCCTAACGAAAATTCATTCCATTCTGACTCTTCGAATTCAACATAACATCTACGATTTGGATGTAATCTTCTGTAAGTTTCAGTAATTTTATTGAATACAGTTTGACCAGAATTTTTGATTTCAATTTGAAATGTAAAGCAATCAATAGGAAATTCATTTGCCCATTCGCGTAATTGCAAATTAAAATATCTGAAATTATAAATCGATTTGGCGAATTGAATTCGGAATTGATGTGTAATATCTTTAATAAAAACCTCGCCATTACAATTGTATAACTTAATTTCTATTGTGTAATCATTCCAAGTCTGCTCAGGTAATTGACCTTGCAAATTAATATCAGATGCTACAATAACAGGTTCTGAATATGGTTTTTCAAAACCGCACAAATTATTTAATTGTAATTGTGAAAGTGTGTCAACAAAAATCATATTATACCTTTTATTTTTATATGTCTGCCTTTACTATTTTTTGAATTAAAATTTAATTCAATTTCTTTGATGATTCCATCTTTGTAAAATTGTCCTGCATCAATTTTTACTTTTCGTTCAATATTGATATTTCCAGAATTATTGAAAATATTTAGGCGTTTAAGATTTTCGCAGCAAAGAGGAATTGATAATTCAAACTCTTTATTAAAATTTGGATTGATTCGCGGGTCCTCTGATTGATGAAAATCCCATAGATTACCTTTGTATTGCGCATCAAAATACATAGGGTAATTAATCAAATAAGTATTTTCTTTTAAGAAATCATCATATTGTTCCTCTCCTTTATCTGTTTTGTTATAAGGAATTCCAGCTGTATTATATTTTTCATTTGGACTTGGTAAAAGATGTCCGTATTGAAATTTTCTTACTGCTTTTGCTGCTTTCTTATTTTTTCCATCCCAAATAATTAAACGAGGTAACATCGTTGTGTTATTTTGCATTAATACAGAATAATTAAAACGTGTCATTCGCTTTTTAACTTCGTTTTTAGAAACTAAAAAAGTAGGTCCCGTAAAAATTACTGCTAATATATCCCCCCAAATTCCCAAAGGATTCAAAGTTTGACTTACATAATCTTTATCAATACCATCATTTCGGAAACGAGTAGGCGCAAAATCTATAAGTGTTTTATCTTCATTACCTGATAAAATAGGATTAATTGGTTTATTGAAGTCAATAATATCATTATAACGAACTCGACAATCTGATGTTAAATTGTCAAATGCGTCTGTCGAGTATCCAACACGCACATAAGCTGGTTTATTCACTGTATTCCATGAATAACAAATGTTATCAAGTACAATATTTTTATCTGAATCAATAAAATCAAAAACAAAATCGTGATTATCTAATTTATCTACATGGTCAAAAAACAAAACACCGCCTTTTACATACCACTTTGCATTGAAAACTTTTTTCAGTTTATCCAGCAACATATCAAGCGTTAGTAACGGATCATTATCTTGTTGCCAAAAATTATTACCATCTTTATCAACACCTTTTCGAACTTCAGCTGAAAACAACGTTAAATTGTAATAATCTGAATCAGGATTAAAAAAGAATGGAATTGAATCTTGAGTAATTGTAATACCGCATTTTGAACATACATTTTTTATATAATCACGAACAAGTGGTGCTGGATGTTCGCGTCCACAACCAAATAAATCAACAAATATTTCAAGAAATGTATTCTTTATATCTTTCATATCAGGTAATTTCTTGATTTCGTTTTTCAGTTTTTTTAATTTTCCAAACGATAGAAAATTTAAAATACTAACGATAACAAGTAAAATACCTTTAATAACAGTCAAGAATAAGCCTAAAACCATTGCTACAATTCCAACTACTCCTAAAATCTGAAATAACAAGGATAGTAAGAAAGTTGGACGAAACTCATTACAATATGAAAATCTAGGATGCTCATATTTTCCATCAAACATACCTAAATGATTATCTGTAATTAAAGTCGAGTAAATACAAGTATAGAAATCATCTTTCTGCTTTAGATTGACCTCGATATTACAATAATCGTCATTACAATAATTTAATCCATCACTTTTAATAACGAAATCAACAATATCACCACAATTCTCTATCTCAATTTTCACTTCGATACCATTTAACGGCGATGCAACATGATCCATCAACCAATCTTTTACAAACTTGAAAGCCTCCCCAAAAAACTGTAGTTCTCCTGATACTGATTTTTCAATATTTGAAATTGATTTAGAGTTATTCGTTGAACGAACTTTCCAATTTGTAGAAAATTCATCTAAATTATCAATGTAATTTGTAAAATCTTTAAACTCATTATTTGGCAATTCTCCTTGTACAACACTTAACGAATTAGGATTTAAACCTGTATACCAAACTGGTTGTTGATATTCATCATAAAGCTGGAGTTTACGCATATATAATTTCAGCTTCATAATAAATCTCTTTTACGTTTTTTCGCATTAACTGCATTTGTCATTGCAACAACTCCGTCCTGATCTATAGAAAATGAACTCGGTTTTTGATTTTCTACAGCATCTACAACTTTTTGAACAGTATTAGAAACGTTATCCAATTTTGATTCTAATGCCTTAAAGTCATTCTTCTTGTCAGCTGGAGAAATTACACCAATATTTGGATTTTTCATTGTAAGATTCGGAACAGAAAAAGCCATACCGTCATTCATCATTCGTAAAATTTCGGCATTATCCCCCGCCTTTGTTCCTTTTGCTGTGATAACACTCTCTCCACGACTCAAACGCGCTGGAATACTATCAGATGTTTCATTACCTGGTCCATTTAAGCCAATTACTCCATCTTTAAATCCTGATATATTATCTTGCGTCAAAGATTTAACCATTGCGAACCCTGAAACTAAAGCTCCAACTGTAGCAATGACTAATGGAATAGATAGCCAACCTCCACCCGATGCTGCTGCATTTGCAATTGCAAGCAAGGAAGCGGAAATTTGTTGAGCCGAATTAATTGCAATTTGAGCGCGTGCATGTTTTTCTTGTTGCGCTTGCGCTCTTTGAAGTCTATTTTCTTCTAATTGTAAAAGTTCAGCATTTCCACGTTCAGCAATTTGTTTTAAACGATCTACACGCTTTTCTCGGATTGATATTTCTGTATCAACAGCTTGTTGAAGTGCAGAAATAATTGTATTTGACGCGTTAGTTGCTCCATCTGCAATTTCAACAATATCTTTTGCAAGTGCTTGAAAAGGATTATCTCCATTTTCATTTATTTCGTTGTCTCTTTTTTTCTTTTTATTATAATCATTAATTTTAAGACTAATATTATTTTGAATACCTCCTAAAGATGATTCAGTAGTTTTTATTTGCTTATCTCTACCTTTTTTTTCTTCTTCAGTTAGTAAATCATAACCTTTTTTGTATTCTTTAATTAGATTTTCAAAGTATGTTTTTGTAATATATAGACTTGCTAAATCTTTTCTATATGCTAATTCTTCAGAATCTTTATTGAATTGCTTTTCTGCTTTTAAACGCTTACGTTTTGATAAACTTTCAGTGTCCTCCGATTTTGAAAGTTTATCACGAAGATTTCTTAATTCACGGTCATTATTATCTAATTCGGTTTGATACAATCGAAAGAATCGCTTTTGTTCAGAATCGGTGTAGGTATCAATTTTCTTATCCGCTAAATCCTTTAAATCCTCTAATTGTTGTAAGTCGTATTTTAGATTTATTTCACGTTCTTTCACGCGTCCATCCTCAATAATTTTAGCACGTAATTCTTGAAGTTTTTTAATATTAGCATTTACTGCTACTTGTTGATTTGTTGCAGATTTTACGACATCAGGATTAGAACTATTTAAATCATATGTTAAATTATCATTCTTTGTATAAAGGGATGATAATTGTGAATTAATCGAATCAATTCTATTGCTTGAATCACGTTTGGAGCTTTTCAATTCCTTAGCGCGAGAATCAGCAGTTAATTTAAAAATCTCATCATCGATATTTTTTTGGTCATCGATTAATTGCTTGATTAAATCCTCTGAACGCTTACGAATAGTGTCAGCATATTCTTTGAAACTATTATTTAGTTCATTAATACGAGTTTTGTTCGCTTCCTTTTCTGCTTGTTTCAAATATTTAGGGCGCATATTTGCGTACTTTAATTCAATTTCAAGTAGTTTTTGGCTGTTACTTTCTACAACTTCTGTAAGACGTTGATTGTATGTATCACGATCGATTAATTCCGATTCAAGATTAGAAAGTAATTGCGATTTCTTTTGTTCAAATCGTTGTTTTTCCTGTTCTTGTTCAATCTTCATTTGCTTGTCGATATTGTCAAGTGCAATTTCGTTCGGATCTTTTGGTTTTTTGGTAGATTTTTTTTTCTTTTTTGGGTCAGTTGGTTTAGAAACTTTAGGTTTAGGAGGATTAATCATGTCCTTAATTCCTTGAATTAACTTTTCTTGCGCTAAAATTTCCTTTTGATTAGCACCACTTTTTTTAAGCTCTTGTAATTCTTTTTGCTCTAAGGCTAGTGATTCCTTTAAACCAGCTATATAACTATCTTGTTCAGCATTAGCCAACTCAATATTATGTACTCTATCTTTATTTAATTGTCCGTTAAGTTTATTAAAATTTGCGAAATCATTTTTTAATTTATCTAAATCAGATGTCTTTTGAAATTGACTAGATACCATACCTCCACCTGGCATCATTGTATTACTTTCAAGCCCTTTAGATTCCTTACGAGATTTTTTGGTTAAATCAGCAAGAATTTCATTTCCTACTTTCTGTTGTTCTGCTGGACTTAAACGAGAAAAGCTAACTTCTGAATATCCGTATTTCTTTAATTCAGGTAAAAGCGTTTTTATTGCATCACGTTGTTTACGGATTAAATCGGTTTGTTTTTCAGTAATTCTACTTTGTTGTTCATCAATTAAAGCAAGGCGTATTTTATTCTCGTATTGTTGATTTAATACGGATAAAGCAGATGCTAATTGTTCTGTATTTGATTTTTCAGCATCAATTAAATTTAAGAATTCAGGATATTTCGCGGTGATTTCACTCATAATTACACTACGAACTTCCTCCTGATCGTTTGCTAAAATTAATTGACCAACCAAATTATTTAATTCAGCTTGTTGTTCTCTAAAACTATCTGCTGGACTTGTTTCAATCATTTTAGTAAACCAATCAACAGATTCTTTTACAACTCCTAATAAATCATTAAATGGTGTAATACCTTTATCTCCAATAGCAGAAAATAGAGCATCAAATGAATCACCAAGATTTGAAATTGTACCGCCTAAAGTTTTTGCTTGTGCATTCATTCCACCAGCAACTCCTTGAAGCTTACCAAATGATATAACAGCATTTCTTAAAGCTCCTTCATCAGTTTTCTTGACTTGCTTCTCAATTCCTTTGAACGAAAGAGTTACCATATCGCCTGAGGTTCTAGCTTTAATACCAAATTCTTTTAAACGTTCAAATTCTCCAGTTTGCGCATCCAATATCGCTTCAGTTAATTGATCAAATGATTTTCCTTGTGAAGCTGCCAAATCTCCAATATTTGTTAATTCATCTTTGGTTGGAACAAAACCACGATTTACAAGTTTTATAAATGAACCCGTAAGTTCATCAACTCCAAATGGTGTTACTTCTGCAAATTTTTTAATCTTTTCAAATTCTTCATTCGCTTTAATTGAGGATTGAAATGTATTTCTTAATGTCGTTCTATAACTTTCAAACTTTTGTGTTACTTCTTTGATTTGGTTTCCAAGTTGAGAAATACCAATCGTTCCACCAATCATTGGAAGTAAACGAGAAACGACACCACCTCCAGCACCTAATCCTAAACTACTCAATAAACCTCTGTTTTGGTTTACATTTTGAGCGGGATTAGTAGCGTTTAAACGATTACGAGTATTCGCAATCAAACCATTGTATCGGTCAATTTCTGTTTGTGAAGTAGCACGTCTACGTGCTTGTGCTAGAATTTGTAAACGACGCTCTAAATTTCCAATTATTCCTAATTCTTGATTAAGTGCACTGTTTAAACTTCGATTGGAAACAAGATTATCCTCTAAACTACGGCGATGATGATTTAATGCGACCGTATTTTGATTAATCATTCGATTAATTCGTTGACGAGTTTGTACATCTTGAACACCAGTACGATTAAATTGCTCAGCTAAACGAATTTGTCGTCTAGTTAAATTTTCTATACCCGCAATATTACCATTAACGGTTCTTACTGCTTGTTCAAGTTCTCTATCCTGAACGTCGTAAGTTATTCTGTGTATGATGTCCACAATTTCATCTGCCATAATACACAAAATTAATAATATTAATGCAGATATTAATATTATTTATAAAATAAAAACCAATCAATTACGATTGGTTTTTCATTTCCTTATTGTGCCATTCAATAAATTTATTTCTGTTTGAAATTCTGTAGTAATATTCGAATACAGAGCAATTTAAAAAGTAATCAGCTTTTTGCTGGTCGCCATCGGATATTTTGAGCGCACCTAAAGTAAACGATTCGTATAAATCATTAACTTTTATTGGTGGGGCGGTGGTGTCAATTGCTGAATTGTCATTCTTCTTTGCTCCAAAGAGTTCGTCGAAACTTCCGTTAAGAATTCCTGATAAACTGGAGTGAATTGCAAACCTATTGGCAAAAAAAAACTATAAGCTTCAGGATCTTGTTTGACTAATTTCAATTTTTCTTCTGTCCAATGATTCTCACAACTATCAGGATTCTCGCCATCAATAAAATGATAAATCATAGCCATACGAATTGCTGCATCTTCATCAACAGGATAAGACATACGAGCCTTGATATTATTAATCCAAACAGCAACCTCGTCTAATTTATTTTTATTGACCGCATTGGTCAATCCATTACAAATCTCCGAAAGCATATTTTTTGTAAGTCCTGATTCGGAATAAATATTTTGTGCATTAGCTGCAATATTTCTACTTAAATGATAATCTGTAATTTCTTTTAAAGCATAGAATTTTAAAGGTTGGCCATTATTTCCTTTAAGCACTTTTGATTCAAATGCTACTATATATTTTGCTGTGTTGAATTGTGTCATAGCTTTTTCAATTTATTCACTTCTCGTGTTAATCTTGATTTTTCTTTTTTTAAGAATGTAATTTGAGTTTCCAAATCGCTAACTTCTTGCGACAAATGCCAATGTTTATTTTGTGTATTATAAAACTCCATTCTAAACGCTTGATTATTTCCTTTTTCTTGTGTCCACCATTGCATAAACTCTCTCTCAGAATATTTTTTATTACACGAATCACATTCTATAGTTCCGAAATCTTCGTCATATGTAAGACTTTTATTATGCTCACAAAGTTCAATTTTTAGATTTTTATCAAATCTTTCTTTGTTTTCAAATTTATTCGGATTAAAATTTATAATCTTACCACTCATAATTACGCTGATTTTTTAATATTGAAATAATTTGTTCGTGCAAATTCGTGGAAATATTTTTGGAAAAAGTATCGTCCACCATCGAAATAATCCATTTTGTAAATCTCACGGTCTTTTTTAAGTGTGTGCGGCTTATGGCTTTTTTCATCAATTGTTGCAATTGTGCAGTCATTGATAAAATTCGGACATCCCTCTTTTGAAATTGCAATGTTTGGATATTGCGCAAACATTTGATTCATTAATAATCTACTATTTTCAAAATGTAGATTAGATGTATTTGGCTGTACTTGTTTTGGTTGTAATTTCAGATATGAACGGATAAGAGAATATGCAGAATCGTGTATAGATTCGTAACCAACAACTCCCTCCGTATTCCCTGAACTATCGCCAGTAACATACAGAATTGAATTCGGAAATGTCATTTTAATTTCAGCGCATAAATCTGCTAATACTTGTTTACCTCCGAACTCCTTGTATACATTAATAAAACTACGACCATCACCTTTATTTGGCGACATTTGGTAAGCAGTACATGTTAACGGGTCTTTGTTAAAATCAAATGATAAATACACTTCATAAGTTGGAAGAAATGGAATTGTTTCTTTTACGTGTTTATCATAATTGAAAGCATAAAGCCACATATTATCGTTTTGCTCAATACCCCATTCACCAAGAACATATATTCGATAATCAGGGTGCGATGGAGGAATATCCATCATAATTTCTTTGTATTCCTGGTCTATAAATTTATTATCGTTAAATGTTGTAATCAGATTAAACATTTTCTTTGGATTGTAACGACCTCCATCATTATCGGGTGAATCCCAAAAACGTTTTTTTATCCAATGCTTCTCGTGAATTGGGTTAAATGATAAAATAATTTGGTAAAAATTATCTACGTGACCACGTACACGACGATCTAATTCGTTAAAATCAGCTTCCGAAAATTCTGTTGCTTCCTCCATCCAAATTTTTGTAATTCCTGAAATAGATTTCATTTTTTCAGAATCGTCTAGGCCAGCAAGAATTATTTCATTTCCGTTTTTAGCGTGAAATGACATTGTAGTAGATTTGAATTGCACATCAAGTCCGTACAATTCAATTTGTGCTTTCAGTAACGCGAAAATCGAATTTCGTAAAGTCGTTGCAACTTTTCTTAATGCTAAAATCTTTTCTTTATGTCCGTACGGATTAAGTAACCAAGACAATACTTTTTGTCCTACTGTCCAACTCTTTGATGAACCGGAACCACCACGCAAATTAACATACCTATGCGTTGATTGAAAAAACGGATAGTATGCTTCATTAATATTATCTTCATGGAGTAGGGCACGCATTGTTTTGCTATGATTTTATTAAATTCATTGCTGAATTAGTCAATAAAACTTCTGTACTCATGACATCAGCTAATAATGCTAAATCTTCAATTGTTGAAAAAGCAAGCCATTCGCCGTGTGAATCCATAAAAACATCCTCAGTCTTGTTGTAAGAAAATTCGATGTCTTTATATTCAAAATCGTAAATTACATCACCATTTTCAGTATCAGCAATTGTAACTTTCCATCCATCGAACAATACATTCTCTTTGGATTTGTTATATTGATTCAGTTCAGATTTATCATAAACTTTCAAACTATAATCTTTAGGATCGTTTTGCTTTATTGGATATGGATGATTTAAAATATTTCCCTCGTCATCACAAGGAGCAAACATACCAGGACTTAAACCTTGTTTAATAAACAAAGAATATCCTACGACATCATCGTATTTATCTCGTCTATGTTTTTGGTCATTTGTTGAAGCTAAAACAAAAGCTAACAACGGAATTAATACATTTTTCATAGTGTCGATTTTAAACATTGATTTTATACTGATGCTATTTCAACTAATCCATTAATCTCATCATCTAAATCTGAAATTAATTGACCAATTGTAGATAAACTTTCATTAGTTGATTCATCAATGAATTGTTCATTTTTTGACAAAAGTTCTAAAGCATTTTTTGCACCTGAAAGCATATCCAGTTTGATTGAATTAAATACTACTTCTTGATTTGCTTCATCAACTTCAACTGTTGATTCTATTTCTTTTTCGAAATTTTCTAATAATTGTTTTATCATTTTGATTTTAAATATTGAGTTGTGATTTTTACAAATTCTTCAAAGGAATAACAGACTGCTGTAGCAAATCTTTCCTTTTTTGCTTTTTCCAAGAAATTATTTTGCGCTTCGGTTGTGGTATTTTTTCCGTATTTCATTTCTATAAATAGACCATGAAATCCTCTCGATGCTTTCATAATGAATAAATCGGATACACCTGCCAAAACTCCCTCTGCTTTAATTTTTGAAACTTCCTTTTGATGTCTTGAACCACCATTCGGAATTGAAAAGATAATTACATCACGGAATTGCAGACGAAACCATTTTACGCAAGCTTGTTGGAGTTTACTCTCGTGATTCGCTGGCTTCTTGCGTGGTTGGTTTTGGACGCAAAGCTTCTGGAAGTTCAATGACAGTGATTGACTGACTATTAACCTTTTCCCCTTTCGTTGTGACATCTATTTCTTCTTTTATTCCTACTGATCCTTTGTATTGGTTCATTAACAAATTTGCATGTTGCAATCTTGTTCTTACATCAACCTCTTCGTAAATTGTTTCGGAAGTAGGTTTTCCATTTTCATCTAAAGCACTTTTTTGGATGAAACCAGTTTTAACCGCGAACGTTGTTAAGCTTTCTAAATCCTCGTGAAGCTTTGACCTTGCGCTTTCTCTGATTTCTTCAAGTTCAGGATGCTTCTTCATAAAACGATAAAGCGTGGAGTAATCAACCTTTAAAAGTCTTGACGCTTGTACAGGCATTCCTCCAGCTTTTTCTAAAGCATTCTTAACTTTTGTTTTAGTCAGTGTTGCCATATTGCGTTATATTGTTGTATTTAGGTTATTTACGACTTAATGGAATAACCTTTTTATTTTCTTGTTTTTGCAATTTATTTTGTTCAACTAATTGTTGATTTTGAAATTCATCAGCTTTCTTTTGATACTTTTTCTGAATTTCTTCTTTGATTGGCGCCGAATGTTTTCCGTGTACTACACCCAATACATAAGCATCACGAATTAAATTTGAATATTCAATCGGAGTAATACCTAATTCATTTGGTGCGAAGTCTTGCAGACCATTTAAAAGGAAAGGCATTGAAAATAAATTGTAATTTTCATTCGCTAAATCTTCAAAAACATCTACATCAATTTTCAATCGATTTAATGAAACATTTTGAAGCATTACTTTTCCAATTTTCAAAACATTTGCTTCTACTAATGGATCTGCAATTTCATCAAATGGAAAAGATGTTGCAGATAATTTCTCTCTGATTTCTCCTTTCAATTTTTTATCTAATTCCTGAAAAAATTGTTGCTGGTCTACTGCTGTGTTTAATTCGTTTTTGTTCATAATGTTGTTATTTGTTTAATAAACTCTTTCTATTTTTTCCGAAAACTCTTCACCTTTTACGATGTTATCATTTTCGTTTATTTCAAATCTTTGACAAAAAGCTGCTTTTGATTGATGATTATCGAATGAAAGCATTACATAAGAAGTTAAATCCTTTGCTTTTTCGATTGCCTTTTCTTTAATTTCTTCCTTTGCTTGTTTTACAGCTTCTTTACGAACTTCTGCATCAAAAGCTTTTTGTTCTGCAACTGGTTCGTAAAGTGATTCTATTTCGTTAGCGATTGAATCGTTTTCTAATTCAGGAACTGGGACACCGTAATAATTCAAATCAAATTCATCAAGTCCCGCATTCTTGTAATCGATGTCGTGGAGTAATTGACGCATTAATTCGTCGTCAAGTTCTGTACGGCTTCGAGTTTGGAAAACGTTTTGCTCTTTTTCAGTTTTTACATCTAATTCAATCTTTTCAACTTTAACCTCGTAATCTTCCGAACCATCATATTTGTTAATTACATCCAAAGCCATCAATCTCTTATGTCCATCAATCAAATTACCTGTAGTTGCATTCCAAACAATACCACCTAAAAAAGCTACATTCTTAAAATTGCGTTTGATTTCGTCAATTGCTTGTTTTGAATGATTCTTAGGATTGTATGGAGCAAATTTGATTTGCGAACGATTGACAATTATTGTTTCAGATTGTCTAACTTTCATATCAGGATTTTTAAGAATTCTGTCTGTCATAATCGAATAGTAATTTTTCTGAAAGAGGATAAACTTTTAAGATTTTTTCTAAATCACTTGGATAATGTTCTCTCAACCAAACAAAAACATCTGTATCGAAAAATACCCCAACTGATCTATTTTTTTTCTTACCGTAATTGATTGGTTTTGGTAATTTGTTTCGCTGAATGTAATTCAAGACGTCGCCGTCACGCCAGTTTGAAAGAGGGTAGACGTTGTTTGTTGTGCTAATTGCTTCTAATTCGTATTGTCGTAGCTTGATTCTTCGATTCATATTATCAGCTTTTTTTTCACCGATAAATGCGTATTGAATACCTGTTTGAATTTTAACAGCTTCAATAACATCTTTTAATTTTATTAATCTGATTTTTTGAGGTACGCAAAACATACCTGAACGATGAATTTGTGATAATATCCAATGAGGGACCTCAAGGAATTTTACATTTGAATATTTGGCCTTACTGAATCGAATGTATTTATCAATGTGTTCTAAGTCTTTCACGAAGTACATAAACACGCAAACCACTTCATCAAATTCTTTCGCCATCAAATCAAGTAGAGCAATCGAATCTTTACCACCTGAATAAAAAAGTATTGCTCGATTTGACTTTTGCCTAATCGAGCTAATTACTTTTTTACTATGTTCTAACGGCGATAACATAATTAACCACCAGCCATACCGAATGCTCTACGCATATCGTAAGTACGCTGTCTACGTGTTACAAATCGTCCACCTCTACCAACTGTACCACCACTTGATTGTGATGCAGCTCTACGTCCACCTCTATAGTTTGACGTAGCGAATGTTGTTACTCTTCTTCTAACTCGGCAATATATTTAAAAATTAAACATTACTTTTTTGAACTGGCGCTTCGATAATCTCGCCTAATTTGAATTCGATAACCGCAGCAAAATAATCTTCGCCTTTGTCATCTTTCAAAATAATAAGCTCGTGAGTTTCTTCATCTTCTAACAATAAAACTTGTGAAGATTTTACTTTAACAACCATTTTAGGGCGTTTACCTACATAAGCACCTGTAAGAAATGTAATTGTATCGTATTTCAAAGTCACAATACCGTTATCATCTTCAATAACAAAACCCTCTTCATCTACTTCACAATATTTACTTGTGTTATTCGGGCGTATTTCGCGCGATTCGATTGTTTTTGTACCGGCAAGAATTTTATCAAAAAACTCTTGTTTAATACTTAGTGTTAGATTTTTACTCATTTTTCAATAATGTTGATTTGTAGCGAGAGCTGGACTCGAACCAGCGACCTTCGGCAAGTTAAACCGATAAGCTAACCAACTGCTCTACCTCGCGATAATATTACTTACAAATATAAGTAATATAAATGTATTTATTAATATTATAAATATTTAATTGTAATTTTTTTTAGATATAAAATTGACCTAATTCATTCTGTTTTTTTATCGCTTTTTCAATATCTTTTTTCATTGATAGAGCTTTATTTTTGTCAGCACCAAAAAATAATTCTCTATGATAAAAATTCTTAGGCAATAAAACAGTTAAGTTATAATGCTTTTCATGTGGTTTATCTTCGGTTGTTCTTTCAAAAGAACTTTTTAAAATAACTTCTTTAAGTTCAACACACTTATAAATCAAATGTTTTGTTTCATCATAGAATACAAAATGTTTAGTTTTCAAATAAATGCACCATCCTAAACATTTAAGAGTATCTATTTTCTCTATATCAACAAGAGTAGCTTGTTTTAAAAGAGAGTTTGTAATTTTATATTTTTTTAAGATAATTTGCATTAATTTTATTTTTTAGTTGAACACCCAATTATATACCCTAATTCAAACATAGTCTTAGCGTTATATTCTTTTTTCAATTTATTGATTTCTTTTTCAATCGAACTTAAACTATTTGATTTAAAATTCTCTTTTTTCAAAGCTTCTGCAATCTCTAATTGATTTAAGCCTTTTGATAAATATTTGATTAATTTACTTCTCATTTTCGTTGTGTTATGTTTTAAATAAAATTAACATCTACTTCTTTTTCTTCATAAATATAATTCACGTGTATGTCAGGTAAATTTGATTTCAAATTTGAATTACCACCTGTAACATAATTATCGTAATTATTACGTCTTATATAATCAAAGTATTTACTTTTATTTGCATCAAGTATAGCCTGTGCTTTATTTATTTCTTTTCGAGTATTATAATAAGATTTGTCTAAAATAATATCTTTAAGAACTTCTACAATTCTATAATTTGGTTTATTAGAGATACCCCATTCTACGTTATTTATTTGAGTACCATTATTAATACCATTTTCTATTTCAACAAATAAAGGGGTGTCTTTATTATTAAAGGTTATCTCATAATAATAAGTATATTGTAATTGATTATGTTTTTCTATATCTACACTTATTTCACAATCAAACTCTTTTTGTAATTCTGAAAAATCATTTAATTGTGGTTCTTCATACACTAACTTATCTAATAGTGATTCTACTTGTTCTTCTGTTAATAAATTTTTCATAACTACGCCCATAATTTTACTGCTAAATCAAATTTCTTTTGAAGTTCGTTAACTTCTTTTTTCGCATAAGTCAAAGAAAAAGAATGACTTTTTTCGATTTTACCCGTTTTCATATCTGTATGATATTGTTTCGCTTCTTCTAATTTGAATTCATAAAAATCTAAACTTTCAGGCATTGACAAATTAATGTCATTTGCTTTTTTCGCCCAGTATTCAGCTTTATTTTCATGCTCTGATGCTTTTTCTGAGTATTCAACAGATTTACCTATACGAGACCAATTGCGATCAATTAAAGCACGATGTCTTTTTTCTGAATGATGTCCTATTTTTATAGGCTCTGCAAGTGCTAAAAAATCTTTACCCTCTTGACTAGCTTTGTAATACTGATTACTTTTATTTTCAGCAGAATTTGCCCAGTTTTCGTATTTTTCAGCTTTTTGCTTCGCTCGCTCTTGAATGTTAAAACCATCTGCACGAATGATAGAGTAGTAGAAAAAACCATCTTTTTCATAGATCAAGTTAAATACTATGCTTTCATTGATTTTACCATATTTAGTCGTTAATTCGATAACATCACCTTTTTCGTATTGTTCTTCACATTTTGCGATAAATACATTAGGACAAAATTTTGAATATGTGTTCATAGTGTTTTGATTTAATTGTTTTACATTTTTGATACAACAAATATATAATGTTTTATGATTGATAAATTTTTCATCCGTGTTAATTATTTGTTAAATGTTTTACGTATTTAAAATTAATTATCCGATTAGCATTAGTTTTGTTTTATAAATATTAAACTATGAGATTCAAAATAAAAGAAATGATGGATGCGAAAGGATTTAATAATTCTAAAATTGCAGATGCTTTAGGTGTGACTAGAGGAACAGTTACTAACAATCTAAGAAATCCATCTTTAGAAACATTAGAGAAAATCGCTGCAACAATCGGAGTTAAAGTAAGGGATTTATTGGATGAAGGAGAAGATGAAAAATTGCAACCAGTTTACACAAAAGGTGAAAACGGAAAGGAGGTTTTAATCGGATATTTACTTCCAAAAAAGTAAGGGAAAATCTCCCTTACTTTCCCAACTTCTTATTATGTCTTTCAGTCAATTCTTCTTTCGATAAAATTTCCGCATGTGCATCATCGTGGCAACTTCTACATAAAGCGATGAGGTTTTCAATTCTATCTTGATCGCCCTTTGTTTTCTTTCCGAACTTTGATCGTGGCTCAATGTGATGAATGTCTACTGCTGTATTCCCGCATACTTCGCAATTGTAATGCCCCGTATGACTTGGGAAATGGTTTATGTATATTTTAGTGTGTTTTTGCATTGAAGTGTATTTGTTTGAATGTTTGGGATTCGATTAAAATATAATCATCATCTGCTGATTCGGTGTACTGATTAGTATCTTCGTTAAAAACTAAATAAGGAAAATGAATATCAAATTCTCCATTTATCAAGTTTTCACGACTTTCGTGATAGATTTTCTCATTAACACCTTCAATTAATGATAAAATACTTTTTATTTCTCCTGCACTCAGCTTACTTAAATCTAGTGCTGTGTTGTATTTGTTTAAATCTGTCATTGTAAATCTGATTAGCTTTTATCATTTGATTTATTTTTGATTAGTTCCTTAGGTTTAGCTACTCCAAATAATTTATTTTCTTGCACTGGTATTGCTTCTGGAAAATATCTTCTATCGACAATATTTCCATTTGAGAGAACTCCTGCGAATCCTGATGCATTTAATAGTTCAAACCATAATGCTTGATACACTTTAGGGTTTTCTTTCTGTAAATCCCATAATTTTTTGTAATCTTCTATTTTCATCTCTATTTTTTTTTATTATGTAAATTCTAAGTATTCATTTTCTCTAATAATTGTTGTTTTAAATGGAAAGCCATTTTCTGGTACTTGTAAAATCATTTCTTGTAAAATTTTTGACCCTGTAAAAATGATATTATTAGTTCCGTTTAATTCAATTTGAAGTGTTAGGAATTTTGTTCCTTGTTTTGCTTTAGAGTCTTCAATTTTAAACTTTTGTACAATAATTTCTCTATTGATGATTCTATCTATTTTTATTTTGTCTCCTACAAAATTTGTTAAATTTGGCTTTATTTTGAAGTTCTTGAAATTGTTCATTTGGCAATAATTTTTGAAGTAGATTTCGAGAGTTGCAATGATTAGTCCAACCTAAATAAGAAGCAACCGTTTCGATTGATGGATTCTTTTTTAGTTTTCGAGCAAAATTCTTTTTAATGCCTTTTCTTAGAAGGGTGTGATTTTGAAAATGTACATATCCAACAAAGTCAATTCCTATTGAAATAGGGAAAATTCGATGATTATTTTTGATAGTAAGTTTTAGATTTTGGTCTAAATACTCTTTGATTATTTTTAGATAATAATGCAATTCATCTTTGTTTTTTGATAGAATTACCAAATCGTCTGCATATCTGAAATAATGTTTTACTTTAATTTCTTCTTTCAACCAATGATCAAAATAAGTAAGATAGAAATTCGCAAAATATTGACTTAGATAATTTCCAATCGGAACGCCATCTGCACTATCAATAATTTCATCAAGTAACCAGAGTAAATCTTTATCTTTAAACTTCCGTCTTAGTAGAGATTTCAAAACATTGTGATTGATATTTGGATAAAATTTTTTAATATCCATTTTCAAACAATATTGATATTCTGAATCTTTCAAAGCTTTTCTAAGTTCAAATGAACATTTATGTATTCCTCTGCCTTTGATACAGCTAAATGTATCTTTTGTGAACGTTGACACAAAAATTGGTTCGAGAACATTCATAATTGCGTGATGCGTTATTCTGTCTGGGAAATATGGTAAGCGATAAACTTCACGTTCTTTTGGTTCATAAACTTTAAAAATATCGTATAATGAAGTTTGATATGTTTTTTCCTTCAACATGTGATATAATTTCAAGATATTTTCTTCTTTTTTAGAATTGTGAATTTTCACACCATATTGATTTGATTTTCCTTTTTGAGCAATCTCATCAGCTTTTTTCAAATTCTCAATACAAATGATTCTTTGATAAATATTTCCTATTCTTTTCATCGCTTTGCTTGTTATTGGTAGCTTTCAGAAAATCTTACTAACAACCAGGATAAAAGTTTTTATTTTTTGTCAAGGGACAAGGTTTGAAGTGTTGTATTTTTTCTCGCATAGGTGCGAGCTGACATTCGTATTCGTATTCCAGTTATCGTAATCGTTATAGACGAAACTGCCTGCAGAAGAATAACAGCTCTAACACTTCACAACCTATTTTTTTATTTAATTACATAATGTTCTTCGTAAATATCTTTGAATTGTTTTCCTGCATACTCTGCTAATTCTCTACTTTTAAAGCAAAGGCGCGAGCCGACAAGCGCATTCGCATTCCAGTAAACGTAATCGTTACAGACGAAACCGCCCGCAGAAGAACTTTCCATATCGAAGTAAGGAAAATACTTATATTGACTACTATCGCTCCAATCTGGAACCCAGACTTCGTTAAGTGCTTTTGCGATAATGATTGATTGTAGTTGAGAAATTATGTGTTTTGGAATAGATAAATTCTCTATTACTCGTAATGCTTTTACGTCTTCATCATCTTCTCCAACTTTATTGATTGCATCTTGAAAAGTTTTGATTTGCTCTTTGATGTCTTTAGGTATCTGTTTCAGATTGATTGCGGTTTTATTTTCATTTAGAGAATCGATTATAAATCCTTCTGGAATGATGTCTGTTAAATTGATAGTTTTTGTTTTCATGTTTATAAATACTTGTTATGAATTTCAATAAATTGTTTTCCTGCATACTCTGCTAATTCTCTACTTTTAAAGCAAAGGCGCGAGCCGACAGCCGTAAGCGTAGTCCAGCCATCGTAAGCGCCAAAGACGAAACCGCCCGCAGAAGAAACTTCATAATATGGAGTATATTTCCTTTGGTCAGAATCTGAAAAATCAGCTACCCAATCTTCTTGTAAAGCTTTAGCTATAACTACAGCTTCTTGTCGTCCATAGACATGAGTTTCTTTTCCGATTGGTTCTAATAATCTTAAAAATTTAACTTCTTCGTCTTGTTCTCCTAATTCATCTATAGCGTCTTGTAAAGTTTTAATTCTTTCAAAAATACTTTTTGGAATAGGAGCGAATTTGATTTGTCCTGTAGTTGTGTCAAAAGTGTCTATTTTAAATCCTTCTGGGATTTCAATTTGTAATGTTTTCATTGTTATTTATTTAAAGTTATTTTAGTAATCCCCAAATTACAATAGCTGTTAAAATCGCTGTTGTAGTTAAAATTTGTATCGCACGGAAACATCCGCCTTTCTCGTATTTTTCCATAGTTATAGGTTTTTCCTAAAGCTTTCGCCTGATAATTCGAAATAATTAAATTGTTCATAAATACGATCATAAACTCGTTCACCGTATTGTTTTCTAATCTCATCTATTTTTAGATTTGTAGTAATTAGAGTTCTATTTTTAAGATTTAAATACCTGTTTTGTAATACCTCTTCAAGCAGATTAGTCTTTCCATATCGTGAAGCCATTCTTTCTGTTCCGAAGTCATCAAAATACCATTCTCCATTTGCTAACAATTGGTGAAACTTCTCTACGTCAGTTTCAGGATTTTCGTACATGTAAACCATTTCATTTGTTGAAATTTGACGAAAACACATAAACATATCAACTCTTTCTTTGTATATCCATTTTCCAATTTCAATGAAAGTTAAAATTGTAGAAGTCTTACCAACTCCACAATCTCCTGAAAGAATTAAACCTTTTTTATTATCAAATGGTCCAGCTTGTTTTCCAAAATACTTACAAAGCGCAAAAATTAATTTCTTGTTCTCTTGATTCAGGATCAATTCTTTTTTTTGAGTTGTAAACCAAAATTCTTTGAACTTTTCAAAAATAAAATCAGAATCTAGCGTCTCAATTTTTTTTAGTTTTTGTTTTTCTACGATTGGAACTGGTATAAATTCAGATTTTTTTACACTTTCGATTTCTTCATAAAGTTTTATTTGTTCCAATTCTTCAGATTTCAATCCGTTAGCTGAAAAACTTTTCAGGTATTCATATTTTCGTTTCGAGATAATTCCAAATCCTTCAAGACTTTCACCGATTTTATCTCCAATTTTTACAATTCCATTCATAATTCAATTGATTTTATGGTTTCAGATTTATTTTGCTCAAATGCTTTTTTTTCAGTTTCCCCTTTTGATTTTTCTTTTTTCAGTTTATCAATCCAGTTTTCAGTTTCCCATTCGGAAAGGTAATTTTGCCACCTGTGAACTACCTCTTTTGTTTTTTGCTTGTACTCGATGTAAGCGATTGTTTGTTTTTCGAACTGTTCTAGCTTTCCGTTGTTCTCAATTCTTTTGAAATCTCCAAACATTCGCATTTGTAAAACTTCGGTTGTTTGTGAAAAGAATTCTGATGTTTTTTGAAAAATTTCTGAATCTCTAATTTCGCACGCATCTTGTTTGTGGTTTATTGTTTCTTGGTTTATTGTTATTGGTTTATTTATACTATCATTGCTTTGTTGTGTGCTTTCACTATTGCTTTCACTCAGCTTTGTGTCTTGCTTTATTATCGCTTTATCTAGTGCTTTGTATATTGGTTCATCAAATTTTGATAGGGCAATTATGTTTGCGGTGAACTGGTTTTTCGATTTTTCAATCAACTCTATGAATCCATAATCAATTAAATCATTAAGTACTTTTATGTACGAATTGTAAGATCTTATACTAGTTGCTTCCATAACCATTGAAGATGGTAAACTAAATTTTCTTTTCCATCCCAAACGATTACATTGCTCAATAGCAAAGAAATAAACTGCAATGTGATTAGGTTTTATTTTATCAGGATTTTCAAATGAAAAATCCCAAAAATTTCTTGACAAGTTGTAACCATTCATTTATCTATTCTCACTCGCTTTCTTGTTCTTGAATCAATCCAAACCCATTTATATTGGATATTTGAATCGTTATATCAACGTTTCTTGCGATGATATTGAAAATGTATTGACGTTTTTCAGGAAGTTCATTCACTATACTTGCAAATGCTTCGTTTCTGTGTTGTTCTGACCTCATTTTATAATGTTGTTGTTTTTTAATTCGATATAGATTTCATCTAAAAAATCCTTTTCATCAGGACTTGGAAGATAAATACCAGCTTCACGACTTGCGTAATCTCTGAAATTGTCGATTGCGATTGTCATTTCTTTCGTGTCTAAAGTTGCTGTACTTCGCCACCTTTGAATAGGAACTAAATTCCCAAATTCTCCCTCGTAAAAAATAACTGGGTTTACTATTTTCTTAAAAATATCTTGCTTAACCTCTTCAAGCGTGTAGCCGAATTCAAAACCAAACCACCCTAAAATCATATGCAAATAACTATTTTGTTTTATTGTTCGTTTTGGCTTTTTTTCGGTTAATTCAATTGTTGCTTTTTTATTTATTAAGAATTTAAAGCGTTCAATTGCTCTTTGTTGGTGGTGAATGTTGTGAGTTTTGTAAATCATATTTTTTCATTTTTATACTGCTGAAAAAACTGATTCATAAATTCACGTTCCCATTCTGAACAATCGTGTAGTTGCTTATTATTTACAAGCCATCTACCATCGATTAACTGAATTGTGATTTGTTGTTTGTTCATAATAATGTTGTTTTTGCTCCCTTGTCAGGATTCGAACCTGAATTTGTAATAATCTTGGTATCTATTTCATTACATTTTTAGACTGCGTCTACCATTTCGCCACAAGGGATAACCAACTAAATCTCAATTATGGGTATGTTATTCATCAATTCCATTTTCGAAGTACTCTTTTGAAAATTTGAAATCAATTAAGTTTTCACAGCTAACTGTTTTAGCTGATAATAGTGCCGTTTCCAAAGGCTCATCTTTTCTATCTTCAGGAAGATTTAAAATGATGTATTTCTCTATAGTATTTTTCGCATCTTCTGCGTTTTTTGCTCTTAAAATAAAGGATTGAGTGTTGATGAATTCGTCTTGTTTAGTTTCAATTTCTATGAAATAGAAATCTTTAGTTTCTTCATTTTCATTTGAATGACTTTCGGCATCTTCAATTTCTTCTTTATCAGAAATTAAAGTGCTGTAATTAATTTCTTTGATTGATTTAAAAACAAATGATCCGATCATTTTTTGCTCTAAAAAATCTGTGCAAATCTCAATAGCATTCTGTATTGAATTGGCATATAAATAGAAATTGAATTTCTTTTTAAAGGCTGCAACTGTAACAGAATATAAAGCTGTAGAATTGATTGATAAAGTACCTAAGCGCTGAATGTCACCAACTTTTACACTTTTAACATCGCCACTTGTCAAATAAAAATTCAATTCTGAAAGTGTTGTTTTATCTAAAAAAGTACCTTTATCAAATAATACTTCGTGTCTTTCAATTGAAACAACTTCGCCTGTGTCTTCATCTGCAAAATCTTCTGACCAACTTCTTAAAAGTCTTTCAGATAGGTATTTACCTTCCATTTCTTCAAGTAATGAAGTTTCTATAATAGTTTCGTTGTGCTTTGTTTTCATATTATGAGGTATAAAAAAATGCAGTCAGCCAAAACCGACTGCATTTGTTATTATTTAAAATCTTTGATTAATTGCAATTTCAAATCAATTGCTAGTTGTAGACGTGTTTCTAAAAACTCAATATCTGCTTCGTTGCGCTCAATTACAACATAATGCAGTCGGTGTTTTTCTTTAGAAAATCTCGGGTCAAATGAAACGAAGTACCATTTTGAAACTTTTCTACACAACATTGAAAATTGAATTTGCCAATAGTATTCAGATTTTATTTTTTTCAAATCTTCGCCATTTTTAATTGAGCGATATTGAAAATGCGTTGTACTATTTGGGCATTTAGATTCTACACCATACCCCGAACCTAAACCATCAGGTGTGCAACCAGCGTGTTTACCATAAGAAATAAATTTTTGATTATCGCCTATATTTTGAATTTTCAATCGTGTCTTTTTTGAAAACAATTCAATCGCTTTAGCTTCATAATCGTTACCCCATTGCATTGAAGATGATTTAAAAGATTCAGGCAAACCATCGATTAATGATTCAGTAGCTTTTTCCACAACATAAGAAATAGCTCCTTTAGGTAATTCATTAGGTTTACTTTCGTAAGTCATAAGTCGATGAATTTCACTTGCTGTGAATTTACCTTTGCGTTTCAAAAGCCATTCTTCGTGACTTTTATCTGCTTGAAGATTACTCAAAGCCCCTAAATCAAGGCTTTGAATAACATTCATTTCTACTGGTTGTAATTGAAGTGCTGAGTTCATTTTAAGCTAATTTTGTTACATCAAAAATCATTGTTGCACCTTTCGAGCTTTTATTATTTTTCTTATCACGATAAATAATTTCTACTGGCGTTTGAATAGGTAAATTTTTAACCGCTTCAATTAATGTCATTTGACCGCTTAAGAAACATTCAGCTGTCGATACGAATAATGCACAATTAACCATTTCGCCATCTTCATTTGGTATTTCTTTCATACCCATGTAATAGGCTCTAACTGGTGTATCTTGTAATTTCGCCCATTCATCAGCTGTTTTGTATTTTAGCGTTAATGAAAATTCAGGCTTCATTTCGTTTAATTGACCTAAACTTTCTGTGTCAGGTATAAAAAAAGCTACTTCTGTACCTGCTGCTTTTTCTACTTCTGTGTTTTGGTTTTTCTTTGCCATAATAATGTGATTTAATTGATTTATATTGATTTTAATTTTTGACCTCTACAATGTTTTTTTTGAAACTTTTCAAGGCATTCAGCTAATTTTTTTTGTCTATCTTCGACTTGTTCAAGTATCATATTTTGAAACTTATTTTGCTCAACACTATTCATCTGCATTTTCATAGTGTTAAATAATTGAATGCCTTGTTTTGCTGTCATATTTATGCTGTTAGTTGTAGATATTCGTTTTGAATTTTTTGAACTATCAATTGTTCTATTTGATTTTCTAATTTTTTATTTAAATTGAAAGTTGTACTACCATTATCACTTAATAGAATAGCTTTCATATTCACATCTATTGATTCAATATTCACGTCGTTGAAATCAATATCGATTTTAACATTCTCATTAAATTTTACTTCTAATTCGCAAGTAGCGTATTCAATGATTAAAGTGCTTTCAATAGATTGATTAATATTTAATCGACTATCTATTATATTAGTGTTAATGTTTAGCATTGTTATAATATTTATGTAGCAAATATAATAATTATTATAATAAAACAAAATTATTTTTGATTTTTATTATATAATAATTATAATTAATATTATAAACTCATTGTAGTAACGACTTCAACGAACTTTTTACCATACTTACTTTTTAAGTGTGTAAACTTTGCTCGTACAGATTCTGCGCTAGAATAATTATATTTTTTTGCAAGTTCACCAAACACAAGCATTTGATTCGCATCAGGCGTATTTACATACATATCAACATAATCAGAAACTAAATTTCTCTCCTTAATAAGAATTTCCCTTTTATATGGGCTAACTAATTTATTTTCAATCATAATCTTTATTATATTTTTTATTATATTTGTAGTCTGAAAAGAATTATTATGTACAAATATAATAATTATTATATCAATATAATAACTCGTATAATAAAAATTTTAACAAAATGAATGCAGATATATATAGCTTAGATTTTTTTAAGAACTATTTGCACTTTTTAAAAAGCAAAAAGAAGTATAAAAATTTGACAGAATTAGGCAATATGATTGATTCAAGTCAAAGTTATATTTCACAAATTACCACTGGTAAAATTGCTTTGACAAAAGAGTTTGCAGATAAATTATATAATGTATTTCCTATTGATGCGAATTATCAATCTGAAACTTTCAAATTAAATGGAAGTGAAAAAAAACTCAATAACGATCTACCTAAAGAATCGAAACAAATTGAAAATGTTTCTAAAGAAGATATTTATACTAATAATTTTGGAGTAAAATTTATTCCTATACCCAACGGAAAATTTCAAATGATCGTTCCAGTTTTAAACGCAGCTGCTCAAGCTAGTTATATTGATAATTATCAAGATGTAGGCTATGTAGAATATATTTCTAAATTCCATGAAACGGAATCGTTTTTAGTTGACAGGCCATTACAGGGTAATTATGTTTGTTTTAAGGTAATTAATGATAGTATGGCAAATGACAATCCTAGAACTGCTATTTTACCTGAAGATGAAGCATTAACAAGAGAATTACAAAGAGAGCATTGGAAATCTAAATTAAAAATTAATGATTTTCCTGAATGGGTAATTTTTACAACTAAAAATCCTTATCCCTTAATTAAAAACATCACTAACCACGATGTTGAAAATGGAATTATTACTTGTCATTCGTACAATGAATTTGTTCCTGATTTTGATTTAAGTTTAAATGATGTTCAGGCTTTATTTTATGTTATTGATATTAGACGAAAACGTAATAATAAATTTCATTATTAATCTTGGATACAAAAGAAATAATTCAAAACAACGAAAAGATTTCAGTTTTAAAAGAAACTGCTGAAATTTATGAATACTGTAAAACTTTTTCAGACGTTTTTATTCCGATAAAATACGACACTGAAGTGTTTATTGAAATATTTAATTGTATTTACTTAAAAGATATTTCTGATTTATATGTAGAAAATATTATAAAGCGTTCAAATTGGACCCATCATACAGCAAATACTTTTTTTCGCACCAATCAATTATTAAATTTCAAATGTGAATTTGAATCTGTAAATAGACACGATGGAGTTGTAAGAGATGAAGATGGTACTGTTTTTTTATGTGCAGAATGGGAAATTGACGAACAATCAATTTTTTCAGAAAAAGGAGAAATAAACAAACTTTTAAATACTTGTATTAATTTAAAAACTTGTGATGCCTTTTTGTTTACATATAACACAAAAATGGACATTAAAGAATATGTAAATAAAGTTTACACACAATGGAACAACGGTTTGCTTGATGATGATTTTAGATTAACATTGATTACTGCGGTTTTTGATAATAGTAAAAAGTCTAGTGTAAAAATTTTACGAGGATTAAGAACTTTTATCATAGGAAAAGGAGTAATAGATATTTGGGAAACTATATCATAACTACATAAACTATATTATTATGAAAAAAATACTTTTATTTTTATTTATCTCATCTTTTATGTTTGCTCAAGAAATTGAAAAAAAATATAAAGATGAATTTACAGGGAGTCAAATTATAAAAACTGATTGGGAATTTTTGAATAATGCATCAAAAGGATTTTCAGCAAAATTTCGCATTTCTAAGATTAATGAAAATTATTATTTAGATTTAAAAATGATGATCGGTTCTTCAAATCCAAAAGTATTCTCAATACACGAAGGAGATAAACTTATGTTTAAATTATCAAATGATGAAATATTAGAGTTATTAAGCGAGAGCTCAGAAGTTACTTGTACAGGTTGTGGTTCGACTGGTTTAGTTGGAAGTGCGGCACAAGGAATAAATATATCATATTCAATAACTGAAGAACAATTTCAGCAGCTAAAATCAACACCAGTTGCAAAATTAAGAATTTACACAACTGATGGATATGTAGAGAATGATGTCAAAGATAAACATGCAAAAACTATTCAAAAGACATTTCAATTATTTTAACTAATGAGCACAATTCAACGAAGATTATTATTCGAACGTAAAAAACGTAATCTAACACAAAAAGAGTTTGCGCAAGTCATTGATATGGATCAAAGTCAATATTCAATGGTTGAGAATGGAAAGCTTAATCTTACAGTTGAGAAAATGGCAATTCTTCATAAAAAATTAGGAATAGATCTTAATTTTTTAATTACTGGAGAATATACAAAACTTGATTTCGGAATTGAAAAAATGGATGTGAAGCAATTGAAAAAACTTAACTCTGACATTTTCAACGAATTAGAGCAAAGAATTGAAAAGAATTTAAAATAGAACTGCACAAAAACTGCACAAATTAGAATAAAAAACAATTAACAAAAGATACTTAACAAATTGATTTACAATTGTTATATAATATATGTGAGAATCCCTCACTCTCCGCAACGACAAATGGCACCTTTGGAAGACAAAGAGTGCCATTTTTATTTCTCCTTTTAAAATTTTAAACTGATAAATATTAAGTTATAATAATTACTCTAAAAAATTTTAAACTTTAGAGGATTTCAGCTTTTTCTTTGAGAGTTAATTTTAAGTTACCTTTTCCTAGAAAACTATTGGATCCATATTCTTTTGATAATCTTTGCGCCATTTATATAATAATGAATCTTTTATACCAAGTTACCTAGCTAATTCTGAAATACTACTTCTTTCGTAACTCAATTCTACAGCTTGTAATTTAAATGAACTATCATAATGATTTTTTATTCCTTTCATCATAGTAAGATAAGTCTTATACCTTTTCTTACACTGGAATTTTAATTAGGACATCCATAAATTACTTTGGAATATAAAATAGTATTCTATTACTATTATTTTTTTAATTCGCTCTGTATTGTTCATTAAACTGTACATTTCGACGAGAATTTTTAATTAATCCAAAATTGTAATTTATTCCAATTGTAAAAAATCTATTATCATAATAATTATTGTATGATTGCGAAAAGTCTTGATAGTACATTTTACCTCTAGTTTTAGAACCTTTTAACATATCATTGACTCTTGCAGTTAATGTTAATTTATTTTCCATAAGACTAATTCGTGATCCGAGTGATAAAAAATAATAACTATTACTTTGTATGTTAGACTCTTTTCCTGGTAAAATATGATTAAAATCTAGAGAAGCTATCCAATTGTTCTTTTTTAGCAATGTAAATGCATTATTAATTGTATAGCTCGTTGACCAACCGTTTAAAGTTTCTATTTCAGAATATTTACTTTCAGATTCAGAATAAAATGTAGAAGCATTAATAGATAAATTCCAGAATTTGAATAAATCTTTTTCAAAAGAAAGGTTTACACCAATATTATTTGTCTTGAATACATTATCATATTTCGTTTCTTTAATTCCTTCGGTAATATTAATTAGCGCACTAAAGGCATCTTCTTGTCTTGAGCCAAAAAGACTTGCCATAAAAATACCTTTATACAAATAATTAAATTCTATATTATGACTAATTGATGGCTGTAAATAAGGATTTCCAACATTATACGTAAAAGGGTTAGAATACCATCTAAATGGATTTAATTGACTTAATCTTGGTCGATTAATGCGTTTATTATAATTAATTGTATAAGTATTATTATCTATTTTATACATCAAATTAAAGTTCGGAAACAATTTTCCATACTTTATTTTAAAATTATCTTGAGTTTCTAAATCAGTATATTCATATCTCAAACCAGCCTTAAATGTCCACTTATCTATTTTCTTATTCATAGATAAATAAGCCGCATAATTATCTTCGATAACTCCAAAATTATTACTTTGATTAGGATTCAGAAGGTAGTCATTATTGATAAAATCATAATATTTGATATCAGAATTATTATCAAATCTTGTGTATTTAATTCCTGTTTCAAATGTTGCCCATTTCATCGGTTTAAATAAATCTATTTGTCCAGAATAGACCTTATGTCTTATGAAACTTGTATTGATTATCTTCATCAAATTTGTATTTTGTTGATTATCTGTCACAAAATCTAATGTTGTACTAGGCTTATTATCAAAATAATTCGCAACAAAACTTAATTTAGTTCCAATTGTATCTAATAATAAATCATCGTATAAATTGATTGTATGAATTTCTGATGGATTATTATAAGTAGAATTAGTTGTCAATAAAGAATCTAAAACATTTACTGTATAATAAGATGTCTTATTCACATTTACATATTGGCTCTTATTATTTGCGTAATCATAGATTATTCCAAGCGTATTTCTAGAAGAAGTTTTATAGGATAAATCTGCATTTATTCCGTAATTTTTTGAGTGATCTTCTCTATTTGCATTATTATTCAATTGATCGCCATTGGCGTACAACAAATTTTGATTTTCATATACTTTTGCTTTTCTATCACTGTGTCTGAAACGAATTGAGCTTTGAAATTTATTTTTATTAAAATTTAATCCTAAATTATTGCCAAAAGACTCTTTCGAATTTTTAGTAAAGCTGGTAGAATAATTTCCGCTAAAAAGATCATTATTTTTCTTTTTTGTTATAATATTTATTAAACCACTGTTCCCTTCTGCTTCGTACTTTGCTGATGGTGAAGTAATCACTTCAATTTTCTTAACATCTTCTGAAGGGAGAGTTTTTAGATAATTAACTAATTCTTGACCAGATAATTGAACAATTTTATCATTTAGCATAACACGAACAGCCCCTTTACCTATGATACCAATACTTTGTTCATTTGCTTTAACCAATGGAGTTTTTGATAAAACTTCTAAAACAGTTGCACCAGAACTATTTACCGTATTCTCTACATTATATATAATTCGATCAACTTCTCTCTCTATTGTTTTTTTCTTAGAAGTAACAATGGTTTCATTCAAATTAATAGAACTCTCTGTCTTAATAATGCCTAAATCTAAATCACGATCAACAATAATACTCTTTGTAAAAATTGGAATATTATAATTTACCATTTCCAAATCAAATTCTCCATTTATATTTTTAAAGAAAAATTCACCTTGATTATTTGTTAATCCTGAATAGTAAACAGAATCATTTTTCAAAAAGTTAATTTCAACAAAATCTAACGGTTTTTTATTCGAATCTAATACTTTCCCTGTGACGGTATAGCTTTGTGCAAAAGCAATATTTGTTAAAGTAATGGATACTATTATTCCAAAAATTAATCTGATCATTTTTTATTGTTAAGTTTGAATAGTGGCATTAGATTTTTCTATTTGTCAGCAAGATTTCTCTTGATTTTAAAGATTTTGGTTGTACTTTTTGAAGTAGTATTTTTTTTCAATCCTTTATTTTTTTTTTAAAAATCATCCATTTCAAAATGATATAAAAAAGAAATCGACAGAAACAAAGTTCCCATCGACAGAAATCAGGAAATCACCCGTGAAGCTATTTTGATATATTGAGTTTTATGAATAATTCGTCTTTTTTATTTGGCACTATAGGAATTTCACTTTTATTTTTCATCTCAATTATGTTTCCTGAAAAAGAATGAATAGCATCTATATTAATGATAAATGAGCGATGGGTTTTAAAAAATTGATTAGGATTCAATTTTTTTTCAATTCCTTTTATAGTCATAAGCATCATATATTGTTGATTTTTAGTCACAATTTTTAAATAATCCTTGATCACTTCAATATAGATAATATCTTCTACTGCTACTTTGATCAGCTTAGACGTTCCTTTTGATTTAATAAAAATAACATCTGATATTTTTGTTTCAGTTATAGTATTTTTTTTAAGATAATGTCTCGTCCTGAAATAGTGATACAGAAAAAAGCATCATTATGAAAGAAGAAAGAGTTTATACAAAGCGTACTCAACGGGATTACACTTTAACATTCAAGTTGAATGTAGTGAAAGAAATTGAAACAGGCGAATCAAGTACCGTAGAAGTTTGTCTCAAATATGGAATACAAGCCAGAAGTACGGTTTCAACTTGGCTCAAAAAATATGGTACCTTTGATTGGGAAAATCAAACACCTTCAACTATGTCAAAGTCACCAGAACAACGTATTTTAGAATTAGAAGCTCAAGTAA
>NZ_JAVXKG010000009.1:60635-99375 GCF_036647415.1 Algoriella sp. | reverse complement strand
GGATCATAGATTTCATCATACTGATGGAATCCGTATGTATTAGAACAATCCCAATGTCTCTCAATATCTTTTGGTTTCTCGAATTTATCATTTGTCGTTACACCGAATTTTTCACCTTCTTTGTAAATACCTTGCATATAATATGCCCAAATAGGTAAGGCGGTATTGGCTCCTTGACCAGTTGCTGTACTTTCGAAGTGAGCAAAACGATCTTCAGCACCAACCCAAACTCCAGTTACCAAGTTTGGAGTAAGTCCCATAAACCATCCATCAGAGTTTTCATTTGTTGTTCCTGTTTTACCAGCAACTTCTGATGTTATATTGTATCGATTTCTAAGACGTGCACCAGAACCTCTGTCTACAACACCTTTCATCAAATCTATAATTGTATAGGCTACATTTTCATTTACAACTTCGCGTGTTTTTGGCGTATAGTCGCGGATAACTTTTCCTTGTTTATCTTCTATTCTTAAGATTAATTGTGGTTTAATGTAAATTCCACCATTTGCAAAAGCACTCATCGCTCCAACCATTTCATAAACAGTTAAATCAGCAGAACCTAATGCAATAGAATTATCATTAATAATAGGTGATTCAACACCTAAATCTCGGGTCATTTGGATAACTGGTTCTGTTCCTGTTTGCATGATAAGACGTGCAGCAACAACATTGGTAGAATAAGCCAAAGCAGTTCTTAAATCTTGTGAACCACCATAACGTCCATTTGCATTTCGTGGAGACCATTTTCCAGGAATACGCTCGTTAGATACCATGTGACATGGTGTTAAACCTAACTGATTAATAGCTGTTGCATAAACAAACGGTTTGAATGTTGAACCAACTTGACGACGTGCTTGTTTTACGTGATCAAATTTGAAATAATTCCAATCAATTCCTCCAACCCAAGCTTTAATAGTTCCATCTGTAGGATCCATAGACATCAAACCTGCTTGTAAGATATGTTTGTGATACTCGATAGAGTCCATCAAAGTTTTTCCTTTCTTGTATTGGATACCATTCCAAGTAAAAAATTGTACAGAATCTCGTGGAGTATTAAAAACTGTTTCTATTTCAGCATCAGATTTTCCTTCAGCTTTCATCTTTTTAAACAAGTCTGTACGTTGCATAGCTTGTTTGAAGATGCGTTGTCTTTTATCAGCAGATACATTATAAAATGGTGCTAAACTACGTCCGCGTTGTTCTCCAAAAAATTGATCTTGTAAGACTTTTAATTGTTTTTGAACAGCTGCTTCTGCAATTGCTTGCATTCTTGAATCTAAAGTAACATAGATTTTAAGACCATCTTTTTCAAGATTATATGACTTTCCAGTTTCTTTTTCATATTCAATCATCCAATCACTAATCTCTTTTCTTAAAGCACTTTTAAAGTAAGCCGAATGCGAATCATCATGTTTCATAATGTCCTGCTTATCTGTTACCAAAGGCGAAGCTTTTGCTTGTTCACCTTCTGCTTGTGAAATCTTGTTGTATTTCATCATTTGATCTAATACAAGATTTCTTTTTTCTTTAGAAACTTCGGGATGTTTAACGGGGTTAAATGCAACTGGATTTTGAAACATCGAAACTAATGTAGCTGCTTCGTCTAAATTTAAATCTTTTGTTGATTTATTAAAATAAACTTTTGATGCAGATTCAATTCCTTTTGCTCCATAAATAAAGTCAAACTTATTGAAATACATTGCGATGATCTCTTCTTTTGTGTACAGTTTTTCTAATTGAACAGATGTAACCCATTCTTTTAGTTTTTGTAATACACGTGTTATTTTGTTTGATGCAGGATCTTTTGTGTACAATTGTTTTGCCAACTGTTGTGTAATAGTAGATCCTCCACCAGATTCTCCAGCAGATGAAATTGCGCGAAAAGCGGCTTTTATATCTACACCCGAATGGTCAAAAAATCGAACATCTTCCTTTGCTAATAATGCATCAACCAAATGAGGAGGTAATTCTTTGTAATCAACTGGTGTTCTACGTTCTGCTTCAAAACGGTCAAGTAAAACGCCATCAGAAGAGATAATTTCTGATGAAACATAAATATCAGGATTTTCTAAATCGCGAACGTTTGGTATTTCACCTAACCATCCGTTAGATGCTGCCCAAAAAATTCCGAAAACGCCCAATATTGCACCAAAAAATAAGACCCAAATGGTAACGATTATTTTTTTGGTTAATGAATAGCCACCAAATTTCTTTTTTGCTTTAGAAACTGTGCTTGTTTTAGGGTTATTATTGTTTTTCATTCTGTATTATTCAGCTTTATCAACAATCAAACTAATGTCTTCAATTCCTTTTAAATTTTTAGTACGCATACCTTGCCAAACTTTTAACTGGTAGCGTCCAGTGTCTTTAATTGGTAGTTTTTCGCGGTAAACTAACATCATTTCTTTTGTTGTCATTCCTTTACCAATCCAACTTCCGTCGGGATTTGCGATGTAATATTGTAAGGTATCAATCATCTCATTTCCTTTAGGATCAATAAATTTCGTGAACAAATATAAGTTACTATATTCATACGACGTATTATTTCTTAAGACAAATCCAATGTTAATAGCTGCAGGTTTATCATCTTTAACCTCAAACGTAAACGTTTGAGGTTGATTATTTTTCCATTGATCTTTAACATCTTTTGTATCTTGATAATAATGTTTTGCTTCGCAGCTAAACAATAAAAAGATAACAATAAAAAGCAAACTACTGTTGCGTATTATCTGGTTTTGGCCCACGATTAAATCTTTTTTTATTTCGATTCTTCGATTTATTAGGATTCGGTTCTGTATCGTTGTTTAGATTTTCTCCCGAAACATTGGTCTTTTTTGGTTCAGCATTTTGATTATTATTTTGCTGAGGAAGCTTTTTAGGCTGTTGATTTTCCTGATTCGCTGGATTATTAGGGTTCGGATTATTCGGTTTTCGTTTCTGTTGATTACGATTGCGCGTATTTCCTTGCTCTTTTACCTGATCAGAATTTTGTTGACCTTGTTTTTGATCTCCGTTTTGAGTCGGCTGTTGCTTTTCCTTTGGCGGATTTTGTTTTTGCTGATTTGGATTTTGGTTAGGATTCGAATTTTTTTGTGGTCTATTTTGAGTATTCTTTTTAGACTGATTCGGATTTTTACCAGGTTTATTTTCAGTACGATTTAGCGTGTCTTTTGCCTCATTTGGTTGCTTTTGTTTCGCAGGTTGAGGTTTTATAGCGCTTGTATTCGCGTTTGCTTTTTCAGCAGTTGTATTTGTTGGTTTCTTTATTTTTTTACGTTTACGATTTTGTTTCTCTTTACGTTCAAAACGCTCTAAAGAATCTTCACCAATAACATCTGTAAAATCAGGTTTAACTTCTTCTACATTTTTCGCTAATTCTTCTAAAGGCTCTGTTTTAATACCTTTAGCACTCATTGCTAAAAATTCTTGAATATCTTCTACCGAAAATTTATACCAAACAACTCCACCTCTTTCGTAGGCAAACCACATTTCTTTTTTGAAAACATCTACTTTTACACAGTGTGTCCAACCTTTTTCTGTTTCGAAACGGCTTTCCATTGACGGAAAAGTATTTAATGCATCTAAATAAGAATCTAATTCAAAATTCAAACAACATTTTAATTTACCACATTGTCCTGCAAGTTTTTGCGAGTTTATTGACAATTGTTGATAACGTGCTGCTGCAGTACTAACAGAGCGGAAATCTGTTAACCAAGTAGAACAACATAATTCGCGTCCACAAGATCCAATTCCTCCAATTTTAGCTGCTTCTTGACGATAACCAATTTGTTTCATTTCAATTCTTACGGCAAATTTACTTGCGTAATCTTTGATTAATTGTCGGAAATCGACACGACCTTCGGCCGTATAGTAAAACGTAACTTTTGCACCATCACCCTGATATTCAACATCACAAATTTTCATCTCTAATCCATGGTTTTTAGCCATGATACGAGAATCTATCATTGTTTGTTTTTCTCTTTCACGAAACTCTTGCCAAGTTTCAATGTCTTTTTGATTCGCTTTACGGTATACTTTTTTGATATCTTCACCTTCCCAGGTAAGATTCTTTTTTTTCATTTGGATTCTAACCAGCTCTCCGGTAAGTGTAACAACCCCGATGTCATGACCGGGCGTTCCTTCAACAGCGATAACATCGCCAATATTTAGAGATATGTTGTTTTCGTTTTTATAATAAAACTTTCGATCATTTTTGAACCGAACTTCTACAAAATTGAACTTTTCTTGTCCATTAGGTAGTTTCATGTTTGATAACCAATCGAAAACTGATAATTTTCCACAACCATCAGTGCCACAAGCACCATTATTGTTACATCCTTTCGGAAGGCCACTATTAGAAGTACCACAAGATCCACATCCCATTGTTCTAATTTTTTAAAAATGACAACACAAAGGTATGAAAATATTTTTCTGAATTTGTGAAATCATTTGCGATATGATTAAGAGTCTATATTGAATCGAAAACTTCTGAAAATGAATAGGTTTGATCTAATCTAATACCTTTTTCTGTCATTTTTAATGTTGCTAATTCGTTCACATGATCGTGTTCAAAAAATAAAATATACTCATTTTCGACTGCATTTTGTAAAAATGTATTTTTTTCGTCTACAGTTATTAAAGGTCGTGTATCAAAACCAATAATATAAATCAACGGAATATGACCTACAGTAGGTATTAAATCTGCGATATAAACAATTTTTTTGCCTTTATATGTTATGATTGGTAACATTTGTTTTTCGGTATGTCCGTCTACAAACAAAATATCAAAACCAAGTGGAGAATTTTCTAAAATTGAGCCATTTGTAGGTAAATCAATAAAATTAAGTTGTCCACTTTCTTGCATTGGCAAAATATTTTCTTTCAGAAAAGAAGCTTTTTCGCGCGGATTTGGATTAACAGCCCAATCCCAATGATTTGCATTCGTCCAAAATTTTGCATTTTTGAAAGAAGCCTCTAAATAATCTTTCTCTTTATTGTACTGTATTGCGCCACCACAGTGGTCAAAATGTAAATGTGTTAAAAAAACATCTGTAATATCATCACGATGAAAACCATGTTTCGATAGTGAATTATCCAACGAGAAATCTCCCCATAAATAATAAAATCCGAAAAATTTGGCATCTTGTTTTGTTCCAATTCCTGTATCGACCAAAATTAATCGCTCGCCATCTTCGATTAACAGACAGCGCATCGCAAGGTCAATTAAATTATTATTATCAGCCGGATTAGTTTTATTCCAAAGAGATTTTGGTACAATTCCGAACATTGCGCCACCGTCTAATTTAAAATTTCCGGTTTCTATTGTATAGATTTTCATTTTTTATGTGGTTTTATTTTATTGAATTTATGTTTTACGAAGATAAAAAATAGAATATTATTAAAAATAAATATCTATTATAGAATTGAACAGCTTAAATTTGCAAAAATTTTGATACAATGGCAAAAGAAGTTCGTGTAAGATTTGCGCCAAGCCCTACAGGTGCGTTACACATCGGAGGAGTCCGTACAGCGTTATACAATTATCTTTTCGCAAAACACAATAATGGTAAATTCTTATTGAGAATTGAGGATACAGACCAAACACGTTATGTGGAAGGTGCTGAACAATATATTATTGATTCGTTGAAATGGTTAGGTTTAACACCAGATGAAGGCGTAGGTTTTGGAGGAGATTTAGGATCTTACCGTCAATCTGAACGCAAAGAAATCTACAAACAATATGTAGACGAATTATTGGCATCAGGAAATGCATATTATGCGTTTGATACTGCGGAAGAGTTGGATGCAGCTCGTACAAAAGCAGAAGAAAATAAAGAAACTTTTATCTATAATTGGTCGACAAGAGGAAATTTAAAAAACTCTTTATCGATAACAGAAGCTGAAACAAATGAATTAATTGCAAACGGAACGCCTTACGTAATTCGTTTTAAGATTGATGATTCGCGTACAGTTTTGTTGGATGATATGATTCGTGGAAAAATTTCGATTGATGCAAAAACTTTAGATGATAAAGTTTTGTTCAAATCAGATGGAATGCCAACATATCATTTAGCCAATATTGTGGATGACCATTTGATGGGAATTTCGCACGTTATTCGTGGTGAAGAATGGTTGCCATCTATGCCATTACACGAATTGTTATACACAGCTTTTGGTTGGGAAGCGCCTCGTTTTGCACATTTACCTTTGATTTTGAAACCAGAAGGAAAAGGAAAATTAAGCAAACGTGATGGTGATAAACATGGTTTTCCAGTTTTCCCAATGGAATGGGAAACAGAAGAAGGTACAGCAAAAGGATATAAACAAGAAGGATATTTCCCAGATGCAGTGCTAAATATGTTAGCATTATTGGGTTGGAATCCTGGTACTGAACAAGAGATTTTTACAATGGAAGAATTGATTCAATTATTTTCATTAGAAAAAGTTTCGAAATCGGGTGCTCGTTTTTCACCAGAAAAAGCAACTTGGTTTAATCATCAATATTTACAACAAAAATCTGTTGAAGAATTATTGCCTGCTTACGAAGAAGTTTTAAAAGAAAATGGAATTGATGCTAATCCTATTTTGGATGCAAAAGTGATTGAATTATTAAAAGAAAGAGCAAATTTTGTAAAAGATATTTTTACTCAAGGAAACTACTTTTATATAGCTCCTTCTATTTACGATGAAAAAGCAGCTAAAAAAGCTTGGAAAGATGATTCGAAAGAGATTTTGAACAAGTTTATTGATGTTTTAAATTCATCAGAATTTACGGCTGAAATTTTACATGATGCGATGGCTGATTTTGTTGCAACGCAAGAAATTGGTTTCGGAAAAATAGGAATGCCTTTACGTCTTAGTTTAGTTGGCGCTTTACAAGGTCCAGATGTTCCTGTTATCATGACAATTTTAGGAAAAGATGAAACAATAGCACGTATCAACAAAGCGATTGAGGTTTTAGGTTAAAAAAAATCTATAATAAATAAGAAAGCCATTTGCAATGCAAATGGCTTTTCTATTATAAATTAATTTTAATTTCATCTAATTGATTTATTTCATCTTGAGAGAAAATTCGATAATTGATTTTAAATGTTTTTCCAAGTGGAAATTCTAATGAAAAACCACCAGCGCCGATTGCATCAATCACATCTAATTCGAAATGTGCATGTTTCCAATATTCAAACAAATCTTTATCTACCCAAAAATCTATTCCATCAATTTCTCCAATGCAAACATCTTTGTATCGAAGATAAAATTCCCCTTTTCTGAAACATTGCGGTTGTGTTCCTTCACAGCAACCTCCTGCTTGATAAAGCATTAAATCACCATGTTTTGCTTTTAATTCATTCAATAAATTAAGAGCTTTTTCCGTTGCATCAACACGTTTCATTTTTTGAGATTTTTAATTATTATTGATTTAGAAGAAACCTAATTTCTTTTTGCTGTAAGAAACCAACATATTTTTTGTTTGACGATAATGATCTAACATCATTTTATGATTTTCACGTCCAATACCTGATTGTTTATAACCTCCGAAAGGCGCTCCAGCAGGATAATTGTGATATTGATTTACCCAAACACGACCAGCCTGAATTGCTCTCGGAACTTGATACAATTGATGTGCATCACGTGTCCAAACTCCTGCACCCAAACCATATATTGTGTCATTTGCAATTTCGATAGCTTCTGCCTCATCTTTGAAAGTTGTAACGGCTAATACAGGTCCGAAAATTTCTTCCTGAAAAATTCTCATGCTGTTATTTCCTTTAAACAAAGTTGGCTGAATGTAATATCCATCTTTATTTTCGCCTTCTAAATGGTTTGCATCTCCACCAGTCAAAACTTCTGCACCTTCTTCTTTTCCTAAATTAATATAACCTAAAATTTTATCATATTGAATTTGTGATGCTTGAGCTCCAATCATCGTTTCAGGATCTAATGGACTACCAATTTTTATTGCATTTACACGCTCTAAAACTCGTTCTATAAATTTATCATAAATAGATTCTTGAACTAATAATCGTGATGGCGCAGTACAAATTTCTCCTTGATTTAAGGCAAATAATACAGCACCTTCTATCGCTTTATCTAAGAAATCATCATCATGATCCATTACAGATTCAAAGAATATATTAGGCGATTTTCCTCCTAATTCTAACGTTACTGGAATAATATTTTCTGTTGCATATTGCATCACAAAACGTCCCGTAGCCGTAGATCCCGTAAATGCAGCTTTAGAAACTTTAGGATTTGTAACCAATGGTCGACCTAATTCTCCACCAAAACCATTTACAATATTTACAACACCTGGAGGTAATAAATCTCCGATTAATTCTATCAAATATAAAATAGAAATAGGTGTAGATTCTGCTGGTTTTAAGACTACACAATTCCCTGCAGCCAAGGCTGGTGCTAATTTCCAAACAGCCATAAGAATAGGGAAATTCCAAGGAATAATTTGTGCAACAACTCCAATTGGTTCATGAATAATGATTGAAACTGTGTCTTTATCTAATTCATTAATAGAACCTTCTTCTGCACGAATAACAGAGGCGAAATATCTAAAATGATCTATTGCTAACGGAATATCAGCATTCAAGGTTTCGCGAACAGGTTTTCCATTATCATAGGTTTCTACCGCTGCAATGCTTTCTAAATTTTGCTCGATGCGATCTGCAATTTTATTCAGAATAATACTACGTTGCGTTGCAGAAGTTTCACTCCAAGATTTAAAAGCTTCGTAGGCAGCATCAACTGCAAAGTCTAAATCCGCTTCGGAAGAATGTGCTGCTTTTGTAAAAACTTTACCCGTAAGTGGCGTTACAACATCAAAATATTTTCCGTTTGCAGGAGGTGTAAATTGACCATTGATGTAATTATCATAATGGTCTTTAAAATTTGGAATATTAACTAAGTTTCCCATTATTTTGTGGTTTTAAATATTTAATTTTCTCTAATTTATTTATTTTAAATCAATAATTATGTTTAGAAAAAGTTAATTCTATTTGGTATAAAATTTGTACATTTGGCAACTGTCAATTATTATTGACAACTTACATTATGGGGCTGACTGGTTTTGACAGCAGGGCCAATGGGTAAGTAAGCATGCAGTGATATGTTGTGTACTCACTTTAATCAGGCACTTCAACCTTTTAACTGGCAACGAAGAGTACGCTTTAGCTGCATAATTCTGAATCAAGTAAGAATTTGCCCAGTCTGTATTAGATACAGAAGCTGAATGTCCCTCAAAAGCCTTGACTTACGGCGTTTGATAAAGGGACACGGGAAAGTAAGAATAGAAACTTTAGTGCATCGGATAAGTTTCGAGATTTAAGATGATAAGCGGATGACAGAGTGTTTATTCTCAGGATTTCGTCGAAAATTAATAATAAACTAAGCATGTAGAAAGCTTATTTGTTGCTTGTTTGGACGCGGGTTCGAATCCCGCCAGCTCCACACAAACAACTTTTATAAACACTAAAAGTTATTAAACCCTCTAAAACAGAGGGTTTTTTTGTGTCCATACTTTTTGGAATTATATAAAAATCGGTGAAAAAACGTTATTTCATCCCCTAATTCATCCCCTCGTATATCAGCTTGAATCCCTCTCATATAAAGGAATTTTTAAAAAATGATATATGATAAAGACAACATTTGTATTGAAAGAGCCAAAGAGTAGCTCAGAAACGATTATTTATTTGGTCATCCGTTGGGATGGTCTACAGATGAAAATTTCAACTAAACAGAAGGTTAATCCGAAGTTTTGGAATAAAGACAGGTTGAAGGTCAAGGAAACCATTTCAGAAAAGAATCATCAGCATATAAATAAAGAATTGGTTGAAATTGAAAAAGTAGCTTATAAAATGTTTAACAGTTTTACAGATACTTTCAAGAGAAAACCAAACTCGGAAGAGTTAAAGAATTTGATTGAACAAGAATATTTTCAGAATAATCCAATGTTTAAGAAAGTCGATAAGAAAACAATTTTAGATTATTTTGATGATTACATTGAAACTATAAAATCTACAACAGCTCATACCACAGTTCAAAAGTATAAACAAGCCAAAGAAAACTTTAAAGATTTTCAGAAGCATAAGAAACGTATTTATAATACAGAGATGATTGATTTGAAGTTTAGAAATGAATATGTAGAGTATTTAATCGAAACTAAGAAATATGCTCCGACTACTGTTTATCGTAAAATGAAATTTTTGAGAACTGTTTTATATTTTATTGAGAATTTAGGTATCAAGGTTAATCCATTTTTGCATAATAGCAGATTTTTGACAAAGGACATCGAAGTAGATAACATTGCTTTAAGTGAAAATGAGATAGATGAAATGGAGAAATTAAACTTATCTGATAACAAAAGATTGGAACAGGTAAGAGATTTGTTTTTAGTTGCATGCTATACAGGTCAACGATTTTCAGACCTCAACAAGATAAATCAATCAAACATTATTGATGATGAGTACATAGCAATACGACAGCAGAAAACAAATGAGCAATTAACTCTTCCATTGTTGAAGGTGGTAAAAACAATTCTTGTAAAGTATAGTTACAAACTTCCGAAGATTTCTAATGTCAAGTTCAATGAGTACATCAAAGAAGTTGCTAAACTATGTGAAACACTCAATAAGCAGTACAGCGGAGATAATAAAAAAGTTAGATGGCAGATGATAAGTAGCCATACAGCAAGAAGAACCTTTGTAACGCTTAATTATGGAAAAGGAGTTGATTTAGATACGTTGAAACTCGGCACAGGACATAAGCAAACTAAAACTCTACAAACATATATTAAGATGAACGATAAGCAGAAAGCAGATTTGTTGAGGTCGAAACTTGAACCAAAAAGAAAATAAAATTATGAAAAATAGATTTGAACATTTAGATGAATTAAAACAACATCTTAACCAGCTTAGAAACTTACAAAGCGATAAGGTTACGAAGGCGCTTGATATTGAATACACGTATGAAAGTAATAAGATAGAGGGAAACACTTTGACACTACAAGAAACAGCTCTTGTAATTGAGAAAGGTTTAACGATAGGTGGAAAGTCTTTGAATGAGCATTTAGAAGCAGTTAATCATCAACATGCAATTGAATATATCAAAGACCTTGCACAGCAAAATGAAACAATTACGGAAAGAAATTTATTGCAAATTCATTATTTAATCCTGCATGGAATTAACAACGAACAAGCGGGAAAGTATAGAAATTTACAAGTATTGATTTCGGGAGCAAAGTACGTTCCACCTCAACCGTTTTTAGTTCCAAAAGACATGGAAAGTTTGTTTTTTTGGTACAATGAGAATAAAGACAAATTGCACCCAGTTGTATTGAGTGCCGAAATGCACGAGCGTTTAGTAACGATACACCCATTCATAGAAGGAAACGGAAGAACCGCCCGCTTATTAATGAATCTAATCTTATTACAAAATGGTTTCCAAATTGCAATTTTAAAAGGCGATATAGATAGTCGATTAAAATACTATTCTGCTTTAGAAACTGCACAAGTCGAACGTAACAAAGAACCTTTTATTAATCTTATTATTCAAAATTTAGAAGAAATGTTACAACGAATGATTAGAATATTGGGAAAATTGTAAACTTGTAATTTTTGTAAGAAGCTACTATGGTAGATTACAGGCTCAGGAGATAAAGTAGAGGTTTTATATAGTAAAACAGTCCTGAGCCTTTCGATAATAATATTTAAACTACTATTTTTACAATATTACAAAAGTTACAAAAAATACATAATAATGGAAGCATTCAATCTTTATATCATCGATCATAGTAAATCTGAAAAAGAAGCTAATTATATTGAATATGCTGGTGATGATACTATAGAATACACCTTTAATAAAGATTTAGTAGATACAGTTTTCTCTACTCAATGGGGATACACTTCTTACAAGATTCCTGTTGTTATTGATAATCTATTAAAATTGCTTTTAGAGGATTTTGACCTATCTGAGAATATTGAGTTTTACAGAAGTTTAGGGGTTTATTTTAATTATAAAACTATTGAAGCTTTAAGAAGAGAAAAAGATAAAGATCTTTATGATGAATTTGGTTCAATTGGACCAGAATTATCATACTTAAATGAATATTTTACTTTATTGCAAGAAGATAGAGCTAATGAAAACGGTGATCACAAGTTCGACTTAATAAAATCGATAAAATTTTCTCCAAGTTACGGTGACTCAAGAATAGTTAAAAATCCTTTTGTAACTAAAATACTGATGAACATTTTAGAAAATGGAATTAATGAGATGGTTAATGGAGAAGTTACAAATGAGTATAATTTTGTACAAACGGTTACAGGAATTAAAGAAGATTTTTTTTATGAGTTAAATGAAATCTTAGTTGATGTAAAGAGAAAAGCCAAATTTATTGGTATTTTTTCACATCTTTTTCAAATCCCTGTTATAGCAAAAGATGTATCGTTTACAAATTTGAGTGAAAGTCTAGATATCAAAAGTTACATTGATAAAGATGGTGAAGATTCAATTCGTTCAGCTATTAGGAGAAAGAGACTAAAACAGTAAAAAAATAGCAAAGGTTTAGTTTCAAAGTTCTGTTTGTGTCATCTCTAAATTTGTCAAAGAATTCAGGATAACAAGTGTTTAAATTAAAAACCTGAATCATTATTAATTATGAGAATAAATCATATTAAAACGCCCGTAGGAAATTGGGCTCAAGCAGGATTAGGTAGCCATAGCTACAGTTTTAGTGAAAAAGTTAATACTAAGGAAGAGCAAAGTTCACAAACCAAGGTAGTAGAAAATACTAAAGAAGAACACCCTACAACAGAGAAGGATGAAATAGTGAATATTCAAGAAGTAAATGAGGTCTCAAAAAGTGACTCCGAGTCAGAAGTAGAAGCGAATGATTTTGAGTTGCCAGATTCTACACAATTACCAGATGAAGTTCATAAGTTAGCTCCAGAAGAATTGAAACCTTTGTTAAATTTTTTTAAAGATGAGAACAAGGATATTGCATTACTGTCTTGTTTGACTAGTCTTAGTTCAATTTTTCCAAATGTGAGTGTAATCCACAGAAATGATTTGTACTATCCCAACCTTTATTTGCTGGTTATTGGTAAGGCAGCTTCAGGCAAAGGAAATATTTTAGTTGGTAAAAAAATTATTAGAGATCTTTTAGAAGAACTGAAAACGAAGAATCCAGATTTTCATATTGCGGGTAATATTAGTAGCTCAAAAATGATTCAAAGGTTAGCAGGTTCAGGAGAAAGTGGTAATTTAATAATTGAAACGGAGGCTGATACTATATCTCAAAATTTTAAAAGTGAGTGGGGAAATTTTTCTAGTATTCTTCGTACTTCATTTCATCATGAAGAAGCAAGTATCGATAGAGTAGGTCTTAAAGAGAAGCTGAGTCAAAACCCTAAATTAAGCCTTGCAATTGCTGGAACTCCTCTTCAACTAATTCCATTGATTGGAACTCCTGAGAACGGACTTTATAGTAGGATGATGTTTTATAATATAAAAAAATCTGGTTGGATTGACGATGATGAAGAAGAAACCTACGATGCTCAGGAAGAGGAAATGGCAAGGTTGAATAAATTGTTTTTAGATCTTAACTCAAGTGTTAATTCAATAGCGAGGAGAATGAAACTATCTCGTGTTCAGAAAAAATTACTGAATGATAATTTGAAAAAAGCTTTCGAATATTTGGTAGAAGCTGGGTTAGAATCTGAGGATACTGTGAAACGATTGGGAGCCATATTAGTAAGAATTTTTACAATATATACGATTTTGGAAATAAAAGATGAATTGACTGAGGACAAGAGCGAGTTTGATTGTTCAGAAAATGCATTTAATTTCGGTTTGTCGTTATTTCCTTTTTTATTGAAAAGTTCGATAGAATCAGCAAATGTTTTTCAGCATAGTCAAAGAAAATCAAAAACAAGTTTGAATGATACTCAAAAGCAAATATTAGAGGCATTACCAGCTTCTTTTAGTAATAAAGAAGGAGTTGAAATTGTCACTAAAAAATTAGATCTTTCTGAAAGTTCAGCTAACAAAGCTTTCAAGATGTTGAAGGATAAAAATTTTTTAAGAAAAAAGGGGGCTTCGTATGAGAAGGTAAAAAGAGCTACTTCCTAAAGTTAAAAAACACAATATAGATTAACCAAGTAAATCTTGTTTCCGTTTTAATAATATATTATAAAACCTCAGCTAATTTTTAGCTGAGGTTTTTTGTATTTGTAAAAATTGTACACTTTGTAACCCTGTAATTTATGTAATAATAAATCAATATATCTTCTATTTATATGTAAGCACAGGAGGGTTAAAAAAGGTATTGTAAATTATAATTAACTAAAAATCAAAATACATATATAAAAATAATAAGTTTACAAGATTTACAATGTTACAAAAAGTACAATAACTGCAAATTCAACAGATATCTCCTTTACATCTCCTGTGCTTAAAAGCTATCTTGAAACTTAAATAGAAACAGCGGACAAAATCTATATTAACATAACTTGTTGTTATAGTCGCCTACGGGCTATCGGGGACAAGCCCACTATAACCAAATTATGTTAAATATATTTTGAGAGTTATAGAAAATTTTTATCGTGGTGAAGTCATAGATATTTTTATTTAAAATGTTTAAGTTTGTAACAGATTAAAGTGGTTTTAATAAATTTTTGTATTTTTAGAAATATAGATGGTAGAGTTGAATATACTTGAATTTCTTGACTTGGGCAGAGCAAAGTCTGTTTATTCTGATAGTGAAAAACTATCGGACAGCGAAGCTGTTATCTTAAGTGAAGTAAAAGAAAAAGACTTTGGTGTTGATTTGGTTTACTTTAATACAGATGAAGAAACTAACAACAGTTTTCCTGCTGTTTTTCTGAAAAAAGTTAACAACTTCAATGATGTCGAGATTTTAAAAAACATTACAGAAACGCAACGTAGAATTTGGAACTACAAAAAAGTATTGTTTTTATACACATATTCTGAAACAGAGATTCGAATTTACAATTGTTCTGAGAAACCTCTTATTGAAACCAAAGAAAATTTTGATTACCAAAAAGGGTTACAAGGTATTGAAATAAAAACTTATCAATATTCTGATAAAGAACAACTACAAGAACTCAATAAATTATTCTCGAGAATTGCTATTGATACTGGAATTATTTGGACTTTAGAAGATGCTCAATTTGTCAGAAATAAAATCAACTTGCAAAAGCGTGTTGATAAATATTTGGTTGAGAGTTTAGTGAATACAGCTAATCAGCTTGAGAATCAAGGTCTTGAAATTGATTTTATACATAAAATTATTCTTCGTTCATTGTTCCTTTTATATCTTGAGGACAGAGGAGCAACCGATAAAAATCTTTACTCTACATATAAAGAAGGGGCGAGTTCTTATTTTGATATATTAGATGATGTAGAAGCTACATACAAGCTTTATGAACGATTAGAAGATGATTTTAATGGTAATGTATTCACTATAGAAGACAACGAAACGGTAAAAGCTGAGCAGCTTAAAATTATTAAAAAATGTTTCACCAGTGGAAATGATAATACACCGCAAACTAAGTTGTTTGAAGATTGGAGGTTATTCAATTTTAGTATTATTCAGATTGAACTATTAAGTGAGATTTATGAAAATTTCTTATTTAAAACTGACCCTGAATTAAAGAAACAAACAGGAACATATTATACTCCTCCTGCATTAGTAGAATTTATTTTGAATGAAAAGCTATCAACTAATAATGGAGAAAATAATTACAATGTAAAAATTTTAGATCCAAGTTGTGGTTCTGGAATTTTTTTGGTTGAGAGTTTCAAACGTTTGGTAAAACGCTATGAAAATCAACATAAGGAAAAGCTAAATGATTTTGAAAAACTAAAGAAATTATTAACCGACAATATCTTTGGAATTGAACTGCATCCACAAGCAATAAAAGTAGCTGCGTTCAGTTTATATTTGGCATTAGTTGACTGTTTAGATCCAAAAAATTTATGGCAAAAGAAAAAACATCGTTTGCCTAATTTGATAAATAATCCTCATGATACATCATTAAAAGCACAAGGCAGAAATTTATTTTGTAGAGACACCATTGCACAAAATAAAGAAATAGAGTCTATTGAATTTAATCTGGTTGTTGGTAATCCTCCATTTGGGACAAGTGATTTGTTAGAATCAGTTCGCAATTATTGTGATACAGAAGGTTTTGCTAAAGAAATGGTTTTACCCTTTCTACATAAAGCGACAGAGTTTGCTCCTTATGGAGAGATAGCTTTGATATTTAACACTAAGGTTTTAACCAATACAGGTGGAACTTATCAGAAATTTAGAAAATGGTTGTTCAATGACTGTTATGTAGAAAAAATTTTTAATTTTTCCATTCTTAGGAATGCTAAGAAAAATTTTGGGGGACAATTATTTGGAGATGCAACAGGACCTATAAGTATAGTATTTTATAAGAAAGAACAACCTAAATATCCAAGTAATAAAATTGCTTATTATGCTCCAAAAACATTCATAAAATCCAATGTAATTGAAGGGTTGAGCATTGATTTCACAGACTTAAAATTTTTGCCACGAGAAGAATGTCAAAACCCCGACACTAAAATTTGGAAAATTGCGATGTGGGGTGGAATGAATGATTGGGAGTTGATAAGAAGATTAACTAAAAACCATATTAGTTTTAAAGATTATTTAATTGAAAATCAAATAGAGTATGGTTCAGGTTTGCATCCTAAAGAAAATGATAAAAATAAAATTCAAGTTGATGGATATCATATTGATACAAGAAAAATAGAGTCATATTATACTTCTAAAGAAAATACAGAAAGAGTAAACGGTGAATTTAGACGTAATAATCTTCAATTATTCAAACATCCATTAGTTGTTATTAAAGAGGGAATTACTAACAAACATATAGTATCAAGCTACTTCGATTTTGATGTGTTTTATAATAAAGCAGTATATGGCTTCTCCACTAATGATGCTAATAAATTAAAATCAATAGCAGTTCTTTTTAATTCTAATTTATCAACCTATTTTTTCTTTTTAACATCTTCTTCTTGGGGTGTTGAAAGAGATAGAATTGTTTTGACTGAATATTTGAATTTTCCATATTCAGAGTTAGATACGAATAGTTTGAAACAAATAAATTTTGCAGAATTAAATTTTGAGAGAACACCATCTCTATTGAATCAAGAACAAAATCAATTTAATTTTCTGTACTGGGAAAATACTATAAAAAAACTGTACGACATATCAGATAATGATATAATACGTATTTCAGATACTATTTCTTTATCTATTGATTTATTCCATAAACAGGAAAAATCGGTAGCATTATATCCTGTTCAGCAAGAACAAACAAAAGCATACGGAAAAATAATCAGCACAGAACTTAATGATTTTCTTGAAAGCCAAAATTTGTTTGCAAGTGCTACAATTTTCGAAAGCATCAATAGAAATTCTCCGTTAATGATGATAAAACTTTCTTTTACTGAAAAACAAGAAGAATTAATTATATCTAAAGAGTTTATTGATGATGAATTAAAAGAAATAGACAAATCACTTTGGGAAAAGAAATCTCAAAATATTTATTTTAGAAAAAAATTAAACTACTCGATAGGAAATGATATCTACATAATTAGACCAAACCAGCAGAGATTTTGGTCACAATCAATGGCATTGGAAGATGCTTCGGAATTAATTCTTGAAATGCTAAATGGAGTTCACGATGAAGTTTAGTATTCCAGCCCAAAAAGCTTTTGAGCAAAATTGTTGTCAGTTAATTATTGAGGCATTTAAAGTTTCACTATTTGAAAAAATAATACAATCAGATTGGAACGAAAACGATATTTCTTATGAACTGTATGAAAAAATGGAAATAAATCCAAAAAGGATAAAATATCAAATACATTTATCTCCCGAGTTCCGTATTCCAAAAAACGTATCTAAGACAAAAGGGTTTTCAGATAAATTACCAAGAATTGATTTGAAGATGGCTAATTTTGTATCAGAGAAAGAGTTTAAATATTTCTTTGAAGCAAAAAGATTAAAAGAAAAAAGTTCATCTTTGAAAAGAGCTTATATTAAAGAAGGAATGGATAGATTTATTTCTGAAAAATACCCACTCGGTTGTATGTTAGGTTATCTTCTTGAAGGAGAGTTGGATAAAACGATAAAAGGAATAAACTCGTTATTAAAGAAAGATAAAAGAAATACTGAAATTTTAAATTTAAAATCTGAGGAGTCACTAAAATCTATTTACAAATCAAATCATTCTGATGCAATTAGTTTGAAGCATTTGTTTTTTGATTTTACGGAGACTATTAAATAACCTTTGAATCTACTTTCAATTGTTTCTTAGAATAGTATTTTTATAAAGAGGGTAAAAATTAATTTTCACTACAATTACAAACTTTACAATTTCTACAGAAAATTTTTATAAAATTTTCGAACACGTAAACTACCCTCGAATAACCCCCACCTATTTTTGGAAGATTTGGAATCCCCCTCACCACTTTTTAATAGAATGGTTTTTTCTGGTGGATTTATTCATCCTCCTGTGATTTTAAATTAATGTTTAACAAACGTAGAGGTAAACAAACTTGCTTGTTTTTGATACTAAATCATCAACAAAATTTATCTCTACTCTAAAATCTTATAGCCAAAAATGAAGGTATCAGAAATTAAAATCTCATATACTAATGAAGTTGATGAGAAAATAAAAGTATTGGGAAGTAGCGAAGTTTATCAAGTTCTTAAAGCGAATTGGGATTTGGATACAATTGAACTTCAAGAAGAGTTCAAAATATTATTACTAAACCAAGGGAATCAAGTTTTAGGAATTAAAAGCATGTTTAAGGGCGGAATAAACACTTGTAGCATAGATGTAAGGTTAATTATGGGAATGGTATTAAAAGCTAACGCATCTGCTCTTGTAATAACTCATAACCACCCAAGTGGAAACTTAAATGCGAGTGAATCAGATAAACGAATAACTTCTAAAATTAAAGAGTGTTGCGAGTTATTTGATATTCGATTGTTAGACCATATTATTATGGCTAAAAATTCTTACCTTAGTTTTGCAGACGAAGGAATTCTTTGATTTAAATAAAATATACGAGTAAGGTTGAAGATGATAATTAGTGGAAATCATCCCCGATTTCATCCCCTTTAGATGGTTTTTAGAGCTAAGAGATTGATATTTAATACATGTCCTTAATCCCGCCAGCTCCACAAAACTAAAATTCCTCATTCTAATTAGAATTAGGAATTTTTTATAAGATGAGTAAATTTATTTTATTTCATTTTCTTTTGCCAAACGTTCCATTGCTTTTTCGTGAGCAGATTTTACATCATTCTTTATCTTTTTATCTTGTGTAGATTTTCTTATTTTTTCTGCATGATAGGCTAAATCCTCTAAAGTCATTTTATAACTTACATAAAAACCTCTGTTGTAGCGAGAATAAGAAGCTAATCCCCAATTAGCAATTAGTTGATTCTTTATTTTTTTAGTCTGATATTCATTTAAATAACGTTGTAGCTTTGGTGAAATATCTTCTTTCTGAATAGATTTTACAGCGCCATCCATACGACTAAACCAATATTTATTATCTAATTTAATGTACGATTTTGCACCCAAAATACTTTTAAATGCTAAATCTCCTAATAAACAAACTTTCTCAAATTCGGTTTTATCATTGGTCATATAATCCCAATACATTTCAGAAGTCATACCAACCATAGGACTTTTTTCTATAGTTGTTTCATACCATGTTTTACCATTTTGATAGGCTTCGGCTACATTTTTAAATTCGATTCCAAAATCTTCACATGCTTTCTGGTAACCTGTAAAAGAGCCAGAATATTTTTCGAAATTATCGACAAAAACTCTATAAATGCAATAATGTGAAATATCAATTAATACTTTTTTAGAATTGTTTAAAAAACCGTTCAGTAACTGAATCGGGAAGTTATAATATTCGTATGAGCTCATAATGTATATTATTGTAGCAAAGATGTGTTAATTCTCGACTAAGATAAGATAGTTTTTAAAAATGATAAAATGATATGTGTCAAAGATTAGTTTTTTTTAAAGATTTAATCACAAAAAAAGTCATCAAACAGTTGATGACTTTTTTATAATTTATATGTTTTTATTTCTAAATTTCTTTAACCGAAATAATGTTTACTGGACAGGCTTTTGCTGCACGATCGCAATTATCGGCAATGGAATGATCTGGATCTTTCAATGTATGAAATCCTTTTTTATCAATTGATTTTAAAAGGACAGATTTTCCATCTTTTTTAGACATTCGGAAACGTTCTGGCGCTAACTCATAACAATAGTTACAACCAATACATTTATCACGCTGAAGCGTTATTATAACCATGTTATTCGTTTTTGATTAATGAGAATAAGTTTCCTCTTCAACATTATCTTCTTTTGCTCCAACAGGCTCTTCTTTTACTAATTTGTATAATTTGTCTGAAGGGCGAATTCTGAATTCCATAGGAATTGTAATGTTATCACCTTTTTTTGCGATATCACCTTTTACATCATCCACCATCATTTCAGTAACAATCATTTCTTGAGCACCTGTTGTTGGTCCTGTAACTAAAATTAAATCACCAACTTTTAAGTCATAGGCATCAATTACAAATTGACCAATGTTTGCCTTAGGAAAGAAATGTACACCTTTACCAATGTAAACTTTTTTCTGAGTTGCCATAGATCCTGGAACAGCAGACCATTCTCCTAATTTTTGACCTAAATAATAACCTGACCAAAAACCACGATTGTAAACAGTTTGTAATAATCCCATCCAATAGTCAACTTTTTCTGGCGAATAAGTTCCATCAGCAATAGAGTCTATAGCTTCGCGATAACAACGAATAACGGTTGCAACATATTCTGGAGAACGACCACGACCTTCTATTTTTAATACCTTGATTCCTGCATCAGCAACCTGATCCAAAAATTCCATCGTACATAAATCTTTTGGAGACATCATGTATTCATTGTCCAACTCGATTTCGAAACCAGATTCTTGGTCGATAACCGTATATTTTTTACGACAATTTTGTTTGCAAGCACCACGATTTGCAGAAGAGTTGTGTGAGTGTAAGCTCAAGTAACATTTACCTGAAACAGCCATACATAAAGCTCCGTGCCCAAAAATTTCTACTTCGACTAAGTTTCCACTTGGTCCACGTACATCATCTTTGATAATACTTTCTGCAATCTTTTTTACTTGTTTCAAACTCAATTCACGAGACAAAACCATTGTATCTGCAAACATTGCATAAAATTTTACGGTTTCTATATTTGTGACATTAATTTGAGTAGAAATGTGGATTTCCATCCCGATTTGTCTTGCATAAGCAATAACCGATTGATCCATCGCAATAACAGCCGTAATTTTAGCTTCTTTTGCTTGATCTAAAAGGGTTTTGATTAAAGATAAATCGTGATCATATATAATTGTATTTAATGTAAGGTAAGAACGCACACCTTTCTCTTCACAACGATTTACGATTTCTGGTAAATCTCCCATTGTAAAATTGATTGATGCTCTCGCACGCATGTTCAACTGATCTACTCCGAAGTATACAGAATCAGCACCATTATCTAAAGCAGCCTGTAACGATTCGAAGTTCCCAGCGGGAGCCATCAATTCTATTTTTCCATCTTTGGTCATACGAAAATTCTGATTTTAAGGGGCAAAGGTACAAAAAATATAAGTTTATACTGAATATAAATTGAAGGTTATTGGTAATGAGTTTTTTAACTGATAATAATTGTAAACAAAATTTGTGCGAAATATTGGACGAAAAAGAAGTAATTTTGCAGCATGCAAATAGAAAGTCTTCAGAATCCAAGGATTAAAAACTTGCTTAAACTGCAAGAAAAATCAAGAGAACGTAAAAACCAAGGTTTATTTATTGTTGAAGGTAAACAAGAAAATGAGTTGGCTATAAAAGGCGGCTACGAAGCAGTAGAAATATATGTTTGTGAAGATATTTATGAATCTACAATTGATTTTGGTCGTGCAAAAATGTTCGAAATTACACGAACAGTTTTCGAGAAATTAGCTTATCGTAAATCAACAGGTGGAATTGTAGGTGTTTATAAAACAAAATCATCTGATTTATCAACATTAAAATTACCCGATAATCCGTTGATCGTTGTATTAGAAGCCGTAGAAAAGCCAGGGAATTTAGGCGCAGTTTTAAGAACTGGAGATGGTGCAAAAGTAGATGCTGTAATTGTTTGCGATGAAACAGTTGATTTTTTCAATCCAAATGTTATTCGCTCTTCGGTTGGAACTTTATTTACCAATAAAATTGCATCAGCATCTAAAGAAGAGGTTTTAAATTTTCTGAAAGAACATAATGTACAAGTTATTTCTACTTTTTTGAGAGATGAAACAATTAGTTTATATGAAGCAGATTTTACATCAGGTTCAGCCATTATTTTAGGAACTGAAGCAACAGGTTTATCAGATTTTTGGGCAGATAATTCTGCTGAATTAATTAAAATTCCAATGTTAGGTTTTGTAGATTCTTTAAATGTAAGTAATGCAGCTGCAATTTGTGTTTATGAAGCAGTAAGACAAAGACAATAGTTATATTATATCATCTATAAACTAAAAATCCCCACTTCTTATCAAAGTAGGGATTTTTTTATTGAAATTATTTTTTCTTAAATAGGTTTTTAAACCAAGATTGATTGTTGTGATTTTCACCATAACCATAACCGTAACCATAGCCATAGCCATAACCTTTTGTAAAGTCAACATCATTCACAACCATTGTCATATTTTTAAGACGATTTTCTTTATATAAATCACGTGGAATAGCTAACATACGCTTATCTAGATAATTTGCTCTTACAACATACATTGTAAGATCTGCATCATCTGCAATTAATAAAGTATCTGTTACCAAACTTACTGGAGCAGTATCTACTAATACATAGTCATAATGTTGTTTACCATAATTTACAATATCATCAAAACGACCATTCATTAATAATTCTGAAGGATTTGGAGCAATTTGTCCAGAATAGATAACATCAAATTTATAATTATCAGGTTTTTTAATGATAATTTCTTCCATTTTTACATCTTCAGAAATTAAATATTCAGTCACACCATAACGATGTCTATATTGATCTGCAATATTTAAATAATCTAATACCTTTGGACTACGAATATCTGCACCAATCAAAAGAACAGATTTACCAGACATGGTTAGAATTTGTGCTAGATTGGTTGCGACAAACGTTTTTCCTTCACCACTTGTTGTTGATGTAACGTAGATACATTGAGATTCTTTGCTATTTTTCATTAAGAAATTAACATTTGTTCTCAAGATTCTAAATGCTTCAGCTACACTCGAATTATCGTTATGTTCGATAATTGAAGTCTCACTTTTCGGAACTTGTCCAGCAATTGGAGCTCCTACAGCATTTTCTACATCTTCTTTAGAGTTTACATTGTTATTTAATAATTTATAAATATAAATTAATATAAAAGGAACAATTATCCCTAATACGAGTGCACCTAATAAAATAATATTTTTCTTTGGAGAAACAGGTATTTTATTATCATATGCATAGTCTATAACTTTTATATTCTCTGGCGTAGCAGCAGATTTTATTTCGTTTTCTTCGCGTTTTTGTAATAAGAAAAGATACAGAGCTTCTACAATTTGTTGTTGACGAGAAATATCTCTAAAACCACGTTCTTGACTTGGTACTTTTTGAATTTTACTTACTATTTGATTTTGCTTATTCTGAATAGAATTTAAAGTTGTTTGTGTATTATTTCTGTATAAACGTAAACTATTTTTTAAATTTCGTTTTATATCACTAATCTGCTCTTGCAGTTTAATAACATTTGGATGTTCGTTTGTTACAGATTTTAACATGTCTTCTTTTGCTAAAACCAATTCATTATATGATGCAATTTCTGATGAAATAGATTTGTCTTCTAATCCAATATTAGAAGGAAGTAAATCTGATTTTGCAGAATTTAATGTAGAATTCATATAATCTACAAGCTGTAATTGAGTAGAAGATTCTAATAATTTCTTATCATTATCAGCTGCGCTTTCTAAAAATATATTTGCTTCAGAAGTAACATCTGTGATATTGTTACTTACTTTATATTGTTCTAGATTTTTATCAACACCTCGTAAATCGGTTGTTACAATTTCTAATCGAGAATTGATAAATTTAGAAGTAGCTTCTGTTAGTTTATGATTATCGTTAACTAAATCTGAATTATATGTTATAATTAAATCATCAATTATTTTTTTTGAAATCTCAGGAATAGGACCAACTAATGAAAAATTAATTACTTTGGAATTTTTTTCGTTATTTGGGCTTATACTTAATTTATTTTGTAGACTGTAAACCGTTTGATCAATAGATTTTAGAGATATTAAATATTCTTTATCTACATGTTTTTTGATTTCCGAATTAGGACTAATAATGAAGTTACCTAATTTTTCAGAAATTTTTTGTCCAAAAGCATATTCATTTGTCTTACCAGTTTTCTTATTCTCTAATTTAAATTTAGTATTTGATAAAATTGTAATCAAATATTTATCATTTAATTTATCGTTAGATTTATTTTCTTCATTTAAGAAAATAAATCTAATTGGAGATTTATCGTGTGTTAATTCTATTTCCGCAACTCGACCAACACTAAAATATTGAATGTTTAAGTTATTTTTTTCGACAACTTTAGTTATTAAACGTTTTGATCTTAAAACATCAATTTGATCACCAACCTCAGAATTTGTAGACCCCCCTCCTAACATGGCTTGGTCCATTAATCCTGCTAATTCTCCTGTTGAAGATTCTTTTTCATTCAATAATATTTTTGCAGATACTTGATATTGTTTTTGTGTATATTTTATATATATAAAAGCAAATATTAAGGATACAATTACTCCTAATACAAACCATTTCCAATAATATAAATATTGTTCAAGTATTTGCCTAATATTTATTTCTTCTTCGTGATTTTCGAAATCTTCTTCGAAATTATTTTTATTCTTACTCATTTTTTTATTTAGCTATAACAGAAATAACAGAAATAATAACACCAGCAACAGAAATCCATAATGAATAATTGGGAGTAAATTTTGATGCTGAGATTTTGGCGTTATTTGGTTCTACGTATACAACGTCGTTTTGTGCAAGATAATAAACTGGTGAATTTAAAACATCTTTTGATGTTAAATCAACATTATACGTTTGCTTTTGTCCGTTTTGTTCTCTAATTACCATTACATTATTACGAACTCCATTTATGGTTAAATCTCCGGCCATTCCTATTGCATCAAGAATAGAAACACGCTCATTTGGAACAGTAAAGTTACCAGGTCTTGTAACTTCTCCTAATACACTAATTCTAAAATTAGTAAAATTGATGTTAACTCCTGGATTAACAATGTATTTTGCCAGTTTTGATTTTAATTCACTTTCAGCTTCTGTACGTGTTAAGCCACCTACTTTTACCTGCCCTAAAATAGGATAACTAATAAAACCATTTTCATCAACCGTATATACTTTTGCGTAAGGATTATTTTGTATAGCAGAGTTTAGTTGATAAACGCTTTGTTGATTAAAAGGCTCTGTTGCTTTTATATCGGCTGCAGTTATAGAAATTGCTAACATATCTGAAGATTGTATTTTAGGAATATAATCTTCATATTTTGTTGTAGATTCTTGTTGGCCTTGAAAATAGATTAAATCTTTTTTCGACGCACAAGAAGAAATAATTAATGTGATTAATACAATTAAAAATTTAGAAATATTATTTTTCATAAGTTAAATTATCAAGTTTTTCAAACTCTGAATTTTTAGATTTAAATTCGGGTACAATTTCTTTTATTAGAGCAACTAGATTAATAACGTGCTCATGTTTTTCAATTTGAGAAGACATTAAACATAATTCTTCTATTAAAACTTTATTTTTATCGCATTTGTCTGTATTTACTTTTGCGATCATTATTTTTTCATGATGTGTTTTGATTGTATTTTCATCAGTTGCTAATAATTCTTCATATATTTTTTCACCTGGTCGCAATCCAACAATCTTTATATCAATCTCTTCGGGGTATTTGTAGCCACTTAATCTAATCATTCTTTTTGCTAAATCAATTATTTTCATCGATTCGCCCATGTCAAATACAAATATCTCGCCACCTTTTCCCATAATTGCTGCTTCTAAAACTAATTGACAAGCTTCTGGGATTGTCATAAAAAAACGAGTGATATCTGGATGTGTTACAGTTAGAGGTCCGCCGTGATCTAATTGTCTTTTAAACAATGGTATAACAGAACCATTTGATCCCAAAACATTACCAAATCGTGTAACAATATAATTTGTTTTAGATACTTTACTTATACAATTAACATATATTTCAGCAACTCTTTTTGTTGCACCCATAACGTTAGTAGGATTTACGGCTTTATCTGTAGAAACCATAACAAATTTTTCAGCTTCAAATTCATTTGCTAAATCTGCAATAATTTTGGTACCGTATATGTTTGTATTAATTGCTTCGTAAGGGAATTTTTCCATCAAAGGCACATGCTTGTAAGCTGCTGCATGGAAAATAACTTCTGGTCTATACTTATTAAAAAGGCTAAACATTCTTTTTTGATCTCTTACACTCGAAACAATGTAATGAATCTTATTTTGTTTTTCTTCGCTAATCTTATTTTTTAAAGTTTGCTGAATGTCGTATAATGCTGACTCTGCTTGGTCTATCAGTACTAATTGTTCGATATCCATTACAGCTATTTGTCGTGCAATTTCACTTCCAATAGAACCTGCAGCTCCGGTAATTAATACTTTTTTACCTTTTAAATTTTGATTGATTATAGGGTTGTCTAATTTTATAGATTCTCTACCTAATAAATCTTCTATCTTTAATTCTTTGATTTGTTTAGATTTATAAGTTCCATCAATCCACTTAGAAATTGGTGGAATTATTTTAATTTTAACAGGAAGATCTTCTATAGATTTAGATAAATTTAATAATTGATTGGTTCTTATATTTTGAATTGAGATAATAATCTCTGAAATATCATTTTTTTCAACAAACTGTTTTGTTATATCGTTTATTGAATAAATTTTTACTCCATCAACAATTTTTCCTATTTTACTAGGATTATCATCAATAAAACCAATTACTTTGATGTTATATTGTGTATCATTTTGTAGTATATCTCTTGTAATGTAACCAGAGTCTCCAGCTCCATAAATTAATACTTTTTCAATACCGATATTTTTGCTAAAGAAATAATCATAAATCCATTTATAATATAATCTTGCTACAACCATTATAACGGTTGTAATAAAAAGATGTACAAAAATTACAGAATATGACATTCTAAATAGAAAAGAAGCTGTATTTGTTTCTTGACTTCCACTTTCTATGAATTTTCTAAAAATGAACGAGATAAGTAAAAGAATAAGAAAAGCAGAAATATTAGATATAAAGACATTTTCTGCATCTTTTAATCCTGTTTTTTTTACGATTCCTTTATATGTTTTAAAATAGATAAAACATATAAGATACAGAATAACAACAATGGGTAACTTAAATAATAATTTTTCTAAACTAAAGGTATTTAAAAAACTATTGAGTATAAAGTTACTCGTGATATAACTAATAAAAACTATTAGTATATCAATTATTAACACGACCCACCTGGGCGCGTTAAAATGTTGGTTAAAAGGGTTCAATTCTATAGTATATTAAGTAAATGTAAATATAAAAAAAAATCAGAAATAGAACCCCTTTTATAAGAGAAATCTATTCCTGATTAAGATTTTTATTTAACAAAAAATTATTTTACTCTGAAAACAACTCTTCTTGCTAATTGATGAGATGAAACTTGAGAATTTTTAAATTCTTTATCTTCTCCTTCTGCAACTGTATTTAATTGAGATGCATTAGCACCTTGACTAACTAAAAGTGCTTTTACGTTTTCTGCTCTTCTACGAGACAAATCTTTGTTAAAAGAATCACCACCTACAGGATCAGCAAATCCTAAGATATCGATTTGAGCATTTGGTTTAGCTTTTAAGAATTCAGATACAAATTTGATACCTCCAACTGATTGTTGGTATGGTTTATCAGAGTTGTAATCGAAATATACGTTGATAATACCACTGTTAATCATTTGCTCTAAGAAATCAGCATCGTTAACGATAGTTGTATTTCCACCAGCATTTTGTTTAATGTATTCTTCAATATTATCTGGAATACCATTTCCGTTGTGGTCAATTGTAACACCTTTAGTATCTACAACTGCTCCTGGAGCTGAATCTGGCTCTTGATCTAAGTAATCAGCAACACCATCTCCATCAGTATCTTTCAACATTTGTTCGATATTAGCAATACGATCTTCTAAGTCAGAACGAGTTGGTTCGTAAACCCAGTCAGCATGTTTTTGGTTTTTTCCTAAGTAGAAAGTTAAACCTAAAGTAGCGTTCCAAATTTCACCTCCAAATCCTGAACCTGAAGTTGTTGATGTACCATCAAAAGTTACGTTTTGACGAATATTTCTAACATAAGAAACATCTCCTGTTAATACAACACGATCAGTTAATCTTAATTGTGGTGTTAAACCAGCCATAACATTAACCATGTTATCATTGTCATCAATAACTTTACCATTAGCACCATCAGTTGCGCCGTTATTCATTATTGAAACACCAGCACCACCATGTGCTAATAATCCAATTCTATTTGTCCATGTTTCAAAATTTAAAACACGACCAATATTTACAACTCCTTGTAAATCTACTCTGTAGTAGTTAGATTTGAATCTTGTAACATCTTCTCCTTCTTTGATGCGGTCATAACCACCATCTAATTTTAAACCGAATTTGTTGTTAAACATATAACGAACACCAAAATCAGCGTGGAAAAAACTTGGAGTTTCTGAATAATAACCAGGTGCAAATGCTTTTCTAGCTTTTACAGCACCACCGTTGGCCTCGATAGACCATTTGTTGTAATCATTACTAACTGTTTCAGTAACTTCTTGCGCTTGTGCAAAAATTCCTAATCCAATTATACTTAATAGGTATGAAATCTTTTTCATGAGGATATATTTAAATACAAAACTATTATACTTTAATGTTGTATTGCTGGTTTTATGTGTTAAAAAACACTTTAACATAACAAATATCATATTAAGACAAACAAGCATTACGTTTTAATCATTTTTCAAACATCGTGCCTAAAATTAAATTTTACGAATTTTCTTTATTTTTTGATTCATTTCAATTAATTTTGCATAATTAATTCCCAAACAAAACAATGGAACAATCTGCATTTCTTTTCGCAACTAGAGGATCAATAGAATTGGCAACAAAAATTGCTGATCAATATGGTCAAGAACTTGGTAAATCAAAAATCGTCGAGTTTAGTGATGGTGAATTCGTACCCGCTTTCGAACAACCTATTCGTGGAGCACGCGTTTTCTTAATTGGTTCTACTATGCAACCAAATGATAATTTAATGGAATTGTTATTAATGTGTGATGCAGCTAAACGTGCATCGGCAAGAAGTATCACAGCGGTTATTCCTTATTTCGGATTTGCTCGTCAAGATCGTAAAGATGCTCCTCGTGTACCAATTGGAGCCAAATTGGTCGCAAAAATGTTAATGACAGCTGGTGCTACTCGTGTAATGACAATGGATTTACATGCTGATCAAATTCAAGGATTTTTTGAAGTGCCTGTAGATCATTTATTTGCTTCAACAATTTTTGTTGAGTATATAAAAGGATTAGGATTAGATAATATTTGTATTGCTTCTCCAGATATGGGAGGTGCAAAACGTGCTAATACGTACGCAAAATATTTAAGTGCTGATATTGTAATTTGTCACAAAGAACGTAAGGTCGCAAACCAAGTTGATAGTATGATGTTGATTGGTGATGTAGCAGGTAAAAATGTTATTTTGGTAGATGATATGATTGATACTGCAGGAACTTTAGCCAAAGCAGCTGAGCTTATTATGTCTAAAGGAGCAAAATCTGTACGTGCTATCGCTACGCATGCTGTACTTTCTGGACCAGCATACGAGCGTCTTGAGAACTCTATGTTAGACGAAATTGCTGTAACTGATAGTATTCCATTAAAAAATAATTCTGTTTCTAAAATAAAAGTATTATCTTGCGCTCCGCTTTTTGCTGATGTTATGCATTTAGTACATAGCAACAAATCTATTAGTCAACGTTTTGTTATTTAATAGGTTAAGATTGAATTAAATAAATTTTTATTAAATATTATATTATGAAGTCAATTACAATTCAAGGTGTAAAAAGAGAAGACTTAGGTAAAGTGGCAACACGTAACCTACGTAATGCTGAACAAGTACCTTGTGTGGTTTATGGTTCAGGAGAGCCTATCCACTTTTCAGCTGATGAAAAAGCATTCAAAGGTTTAGTTTATACACCAGATGCTCACACAGCTTCTATCGAGTTAGCTGACGGAACAAAAGTTCAAGCTATCTTACAAGATATCCAATTTCACCCAGTTACTGATAAAATTTTACACGTAGATTTTTATCAATTAAACGACGACAAACCAGTAACAATGGAAGTTCCAGTTCGTTTAGTAGGTCGTGCTCGTGGTTTAGTAGTTGGAGGGGTTTTACGTTTCAACATGCGTAAATTAAAAGTTCGTGCTATTCCTGCAAACTTACCAGATGAAATCGTTATCGATATCACACCAATGAGAATTGGTCACAAAATGTATGTAGAATCATTGAAAAATGAAAACTACACATTTGCACATCCAGACAACGCAGTAGTAGTGGCTATCCGTACTTCTCGTAATGCTGTTAAAGATACGCAAGACGAAGATGAAGATTAATTTCTGATTTAACATCATAAAATTAAACCACTCAAATTTTTGAGTGGTTTTTTTATTTCTTAAAATTTAATGAAGATAGATTTGTCCGATTTAAAATAAATCGTATATTTGAACTATAATTAAGAAAGTTAAAATAGAATGTTTTCAAAAGCGTGCGAATATGGAATTAAGGCTTGTGTATTTATTGCACAAGAATCTGTTGCAGGAAAACGAGTAAATCTTAAGCAAATTTCAAACTCAATTAATTCTCCAGAAGCGTATACGGCAAAAATTTTGCAACAATTGGTAAGATCTAATGTAATTGCTTCTGTAAAAGGGAAAATGGGAGGTTTTGAGATGGATCCAGATCATTTGAATGAATTAAAATTAGTGCATATTATCAAAGCAATAGATGGCGATGGTTTATATCATAGCTGTATTTTGGGTTTGGTAGAATGTGATGCTAAAAAACCATGTGCTTTACATAGTCGTGTGTTTGAAATTCGTAATGATTTGAGAAAAATGGTAGAGCAGACGTCAATGTTTAATTTGATAGATGATATAGAAAAAGGTTTAGCTTTCTTAAAACATTAAAAAAAAAAAAATTCTTAATAAATAAGATAAAAATATCCGAATATCCGAATTAAAAATAATTTAAATAATCATACCATGAAATTAACTATCGATGTGCCACAAGTCAATCTTTCTAATTCAACTTATAATGTTGGTTTGAAACTGAATGAAGCTTGTGAAAGACACCACAAAACATTGTTTTTTTGTTGGAATATACGTGCAGGTATTGATAAAGGCATAGAAATACAACGCATAGTAGATTATGTAAATTGGTATGGAGAAAATATTTTGTTAAAGAAATTTGAGATAGAAGAAAATTATCTTTTTACGCTGTTAGATGAGGAGCATTATCTGGTAAAAAGAGCATTGAAAGAACATAGAAGAATAAAACGTTTATTCAAAATAGACACTAAAAATCCAATGAAAAGCTTGATTTATATTGAAGAAGAATTGGATTTGCACATCAGATTTGAGGAAAAACAATTGTTTTCCGAATTTGAAAAAAACGCAACACAACGTAGATTAAAAGAAATTAAAGATCAATTTAGTTCACTTTTAACAAACACAGATTGGAAAGATCAATTTTGGTTATAATTTTCCACAACCAAAATTTTACTTATAATTTTTTTAGATGATTTTTGAAAAGAAAAGCTCGATTTTGCAGATCGAGCTTTTTGTTTTATTTAGTAAGTAAATTACTTCTTAATCTTCACTTCAAAAATTTTGTCCCAGTTTTTACCAGTTAATAACATATTTCCGTTGTCTTTAAAGGCAATTCCGTTCAATTCTTGCGCTTGTGGATTTCCTTGTTTTCCTTTCAATTCTGCAAAGTTAAACTCTCCTTTTACAGCGCCCGTTTGCGGATCTATCACCACAATATTACTATTATCGGCGTGTCCAGATTTTAAGTAAACATTTGCGTAAATTAATCCGTCGTGATATTCAATTTCATTCAAATAACTGTACGGTTGTGTATTGTCAAAAGCTTGCACAGTTCTTAAATATTTTAAATCTTTATCAAAGAAATGAATACGTTGAGAACCTTCTGAAATAGCTAATTCGTTACCAATTGTTGTAATTCCCCAACCTTCTATAACTTGACTTGGCATATCAAGTTTTGCAATTTGATTAAAATCTAAATCATATTTATAAATTGCACGATCTTGCCACGTTAATTGATAAATAGAACCATCTAATTCTGTAATTCCTTCACCAAAAACATCATCTTTTATTTGATATAATTTTGTCGGTTCTGTTGCGCCTAATTTATATTTTATCAAACGAGTTTTACCTTCGCGAAGTCCTGTTCCCTCGTAAATATCTCCATTTTTGAAGTAAAAACCTTGTGTAAAATAATCAGGATTATGAGGATAAGTACCCACAATTTCATAATTCCATTGTGCAGCAGGCTCGTTTGCATAAACTACAAAAGTAAAATCGCGCGAATTTGTTTCTTCTTCTCCTTTAAAGAATTTTACATTAACGGTATGATTTCCTAAACCAATTTTCTTTCCGTCAATAGTAAAATCTGTAGGAACTTCCTGTTCATCTACAGAAACAACAACTTTTGTAATTCCTTCAAGGTTTGTTGTCGGAATACTAATTTTGTCGCCAATTTTGTATTTATTTTGTTCAATTTTCGAAACGATTTCTGTAATCGCCGTATTATTTTTTGCGTTATTATCTTTACAAGAAATAAACAACGACCCGCAAATAGTTGCACAAACAGAGGCAACGATGAAATATTTTTTCATTTGATAGTTTTAATTAATACGAAATAATTTTATAAATCATTTCTAATACAAATATATTTTATTTTGTTCTATTCGGATTATTTTTTACAAAAGCATCCCAAGTCGAACTTGATTTTGTTGTTTTAGTCGAACTTGATGATGTTTTTCCAGAGTTCAGGTGATGACAAACCGCTACTGCAAGACCATCTGTAGCATCCAAACGTTTCGGAATTTCTTTCAGTCCCAACAAATGTTGCAACATCCCAGCAACTTGTTCTTTTGAGGCATTACCATTACCCGTAATTGCCATTTTCACTTTTTTGGGCGCATATTCCGTAACAGGCATATCACGATGCAAACAAGCTGCAATACAAACGCCTTGCGCACGACCAAGTTTTAGCATTGACTGTACATTAACGCCAAAAAATTGTGCTTCGATGGCCAATTCATCAGGATGATATTGGTCTATAATTGCCAAAGTTTTCTCGAAAATCTTCTTCAATTTTGTTTGTTGATTGGGTAATTTATGCAACAATAATTCGTCTAAAGTAATTAGTTTTATTTTGTTGTTTTTTACCTCGATCAGCCCAAAACCCATCACCAATGTTCCAGGATCTATACCCAAAATAATCTTTTCCATCAATGCGAAGGTATTAAGATATTTTTAGATTAAGCTGAATTTCTACTTGCATTAATGTTTCCAAATAATGATCGCATTACGATTTGTTCATAAATGGATTTGAACTCACTTTCATGGTGAATTTTGTTTAATGCAAATTGCTGAATCGTTAATAAAGGCAAGACAATTTTCTCTCGCAATTGTACCGAAGATTTGTTAAGCGGCTCGTCTTGCATCAATTCTGTATAACCTGAAATTTCTAAACATAAGGCTTTTGATAATTCAAATTCATCATGCAAAATATTCCAAAATTCACCATATTCAGTATCATCTTTCATGTAAGAAGTTAACGGAAAATACGTTTTTTCCATCGACATCATACTATTTTGAATCAACGTTTTGAAGAATCCAGAATTTTTGAACAATGCTTTTACATCATCTAATCGACCTTGTTCTTTTAGTTCATTAATTGCTGTTCCAACGCCAAAATAACCCGGAATATTTTGTTTTAATTGGCTCCAAGAACCCACAAACGGAATGGCACGTAAATCATCAAATTCTAATTTTTTATCGCCACCACGCTTACTTGGGCGACTTCCGATATTTGTTTTACCATAATAATTTAGCGTACTCATATTCTCTAAATAAGGTAAAAATGAAGGATGCGCTTTTAGATCTTCGTATTTTTTGTAACTAATGTTGGCTAATTTATCAATCAAAATTCGTTCTTCAACCGAAATTTGACTTGTATTTGCAGCAAAAACATCCGAAATAATTCCAGCCGTGTACAATTGTTCAAAATTATATTTGGCTTGTGGAAGTGTTCCGTAATTTGAAGTAATTGTTTGCCCTTGAATGGTAATTTGTATTTCGTGATTAGCAATTGTTTTACCTTGTGATGCATAAAACTCGTGTGTTTTTCCACCACCACGCGCAGGCGGTCCACCACGTCCATCAAAGAAAATAACTTCGATTTGATTTGTGTCAGAAACATCCGAAAGAATTTCTTTTGTACGATAAATTTCCCAATTTGCTTTTATATAACCACCGTCTTTTGTACCGTCCGAAAATCCTAACATAATTGATTGACGCTTGTTGCGTCTTTCTAAATGAGCGGCATAAATTGGTAAATTGTACAACTTATTCATCGTGTTTTCTGCGCCATCTAAACCTCTAATCGTTTCGAAAAGTGGCATAATATCAAACTTAATTTCCTCATCTTGATAACCACAAAATTTGAATAAAGCATAAACATTTAAGACATCAAAAATTGTTTCAGAATTGGAGATAATGTAACGATTAACACCTGTTTCACCATTTCGTTTCTGAATATCTTTTAATTGATAAACATTTTTAATCGTATCAATTACAATATCTTCTTCAAAATCTTCTGGTTTAGCGATAAACTGAGGATTTGTTAAGATTTCTATTTTTTCTGATTCTGTTACATTTTCTAAATTTATTCCAGTGTATTTTTCGACAATTTGATTGATTACTTTTTGATGAATACGGGAATCTTGACGAATATCTAAAGACGCAAAATGCAATCCGAAAATTTCTACACGCATAATGAAATCGTCTAAAATAGATAGAAAAGTGCTATTGTGTTCTTCAATCAAAATTGTACGAATTCGCTGTAATCTCGATTTGATATCATCCAAATAAATTGTTCCATTTTCATCGAACATATTTTTATAAATCAAATCATTTAATTCTTTCAAAGGTTGAGAAACATGCTTGAAAGTTAAACGACGCTGAACTATTTTTAAATGCTTATAATAGACTTTAAGAATACTTGTGCGTAACAAACTTGCAACTTTCCATGTGATTTCTGCCGTTACAAAAGGGTTTCCGTCACGATCTCCGCCAGGCCAAAAACCTAATTGAATAATTGGCGATTTGAGCGGATGACTTTCTGTAAAAAATAATTGATTAACATCATTATACAATCGTCCAATTGTTTGATAATAAACATTTTGAAGGTAATAAATAATTGAAACAGCTTCGTCGTAAGGTGTTGGTTTTTCTTCGTTTATGAATGGCGTTTTTCCTAATTGTTGCAATAACATATCAATTTTACTAACCGAATCTTGCTGAATTGCATCGCGTAAATCTTGAATAATTTGTTGCACATTTGTTGGATAAAATTGCGTTGGATGCGCTGTAAATACAACTCTTGTCGTAAAATCTTGTATACGTTCTCTAACTTGTTCCAGTTTTCCTTGCGATTGAGCAATATGGTAAATGCTCTCTAAACTTCCTTTTTCGTTTTCGGAATGTAGCGAAGGAAAAGCAGCATCTTCTATACTATCAAACAAAACAACTTGGCGCTCGATGTATTGTATCATGCGGAACATCAAATCTATTTGTTCTTTTTCAGTTTTTAAATCTGTATATTTTTCGAAAAAATTAGTAATAATTTCGTTTGGAGATTTTCCTTCTGGTAAACCTTTGTTACTTTCTTCGTACAAAAATGGAATCAGCGAACCAATATTCAACATCTTTTCGTAAGGTAAGCTCATGAAAAGACTGTTATAAATTTGGAACTTATTTTCCACAATTTGGTGGAATTTTTGTTCGGATAAATTTTTATTTAGCATGAATAGGTTTTTTTCTGTTTAGAGTAAATTTATAGCTTATTAATGATTTAATGAATATAATTAATGGCTTTAATTATTCAATTGTAGTTTATTGAATAATAATACAATATCTTTGCGCAAATTTTATAAATTTTTATGAAAATCAACTTATTATCAATTATTTCTGTTTGTTTTACTAATTTTTTATTTGCGCAAGTAGGTATAGGAACGGCTAATCCTAATGCAACACTTGATGTGTCTATAGATTCTAATTATAAAAATGGAGATAAAGCAGGAATTGCTTTTCCAATGATGTCCGGTAATCAAATAGAATCCATGTCTACCACGGATTTAAAAGCCGGTACAATAGTTTATGCAAACAGTGTGTCAACGAGTTCATCACCTGATATTGATGCTTTCGGATTGTGGTATTGGTCTGGAGATACTACAAAAAAGTGGGAACCGCTTAACTTAGGACACAAAAAAGTTGTTTCATACTTTTATGCACCATCTATAGCTTTGCCTACAGATATTGCAGGTGTTTCTACAGACTCTAATTCGACTATTTGGTATGATAGTAGTAAATCATTATACAATGTTAAATTATTTGATATATATAAAAATCAATTTGATTTGTCTGGTAATGTTACTGGTTCTACAAAAACTGCATTAAAAAGTACATCTGCAACAAATATTCCTACTTTGAGTAAAACAGATTTAGAATATTATGTAACATATTTTGATAATCAAGTATTTGATCCTAATACGATTACTTTGGATGACGATGGCGTGTTGAGATATTCAATTATTTCAAATCCTATGATTTCTGAAAGTACATTTATGAATATTGTATTTAAAGTGAAGTAAACTAATGAAGAAATTTTTTACGTTTTTTTTACTTCTGTTCATGAGTTTTTCTTGGGCAGCGGATTATTATTGGGTTGGTGGAAGTGGTAAATGGTCAGAAATTGAACATTGGCGTACCACATCAGGCGGTACATCTTTACCATCTGTAATTCCAGGACCAACAGATAATGTGTTTTTTGATGCAAAATCAGGTTTCACAACATCTAGTAAAACTGTTACGTTAGATAACACTGTAAACTGCCATAACATTACCTTTTCTGGGAGTTCTGTCGCTCCAACTTTAACTCAAAGTGGTTCTCAAACGTTAAATATTTACGGATCTAGTGAATGGCAAACAGGTATGGGAACAATTACTGTTTCTAATATTTATTACCGTCATACTGGTGAAGCAAAGACGATAAAAAGTAATGGAGTAAAGACTGGTAATAATAATTTATATTTTGAAGAAGAAAACTCTATAAGTCTTAACGATTCATTTATAGTTGGAGGATATTTATTTCATCAAGCTGGTACTTGGAATACGAATAATTTTGATGTAACAATAGGTTTTTTTTATGATGCATCAAGTGGACCTAAAGTAAGGGTTATAAATTTAGGAAATTCAAATATATATTTAACATCAAGAGAGGCTTCGTTTATAACATCTTCTTCATTGGTTACTTTGAATGCGGGTACTTCTCATATTCATTTTACTAATTTTGTTAAAGATTATAATACTTCATATCAGGGATTTAGTGTGAATGGAGGTCAAACATTTTATGATGTTACATTTGAAGGTACTGGTGGTCAAATAAATCCTCATAGCGGTATTGTTAATTTTAATAAGGTAGAATTTAAAGGTGATGGTGCAATAAACGGGAATAACACCGTCAAAACCTTGGTTTTTTCTCCAACAAAAACATATGTTTTTGCTTCAGGAGCTACACAAACAATTACGAATTTATTTTCAGCTAATACACCTCAATGTGGTGGTTGGTCAACCATTACATCTTCTACAGCAGGAACACAAGCAAGTGTTGCTGCCGCATCAGGAGTATCGATTGATGTTTCGGGAGTTATTATGAAAGACATCAGAGCTTCTGGTGGAGCAAATTTTACGGCTAATAATTCGGTTGATAATGGAAATAATTTAGGTTGGACGTTTCCATCTTATGTTGGTCAAAACTTATATTGGATAGGAGGTTCAGGTAATTGGAATGATAAAACCCATTGGTCACAAACCTCTGGCGGTACGGGTGGTTATTGCGTACCAGGTCCTGCGGATAATACTTTTTTTGATGCAAAATCAGGTTTTACATCAGGTAGTAAAACAGTAACAGTTGACAATACTTCGTACACACATAATATTACTTTTTCTGGTAGTGCTGTTGCTCCAACTTTAACTCAAAGTGGTCCCCAAACGTTGAATATTTACGGATCTAGTGAATGGCAAACAGGTATGGGAACAATTAATGTGTCAA